>CANHHZ010000057.1 GCA_947460275.1 Sphingobacteriaceae bacterium
CTGAAAAAAAAAGAATGTTTCAGGCCGACTTTTACAAACATCAAAGACAAAAACATAACATATTATTAGACGAACATAAAAAACCTTTGGGTGGCAAATGGAGCTTCGACGATGAAAATCGCTCCAAATATCCGAAAGAAAAAATGCCACCAATAACAACTTTTTTAAATCCCAATACTTTTTATCTAGAGGCAATTCAATATACAAACCTTCATTTCGCCAACAATTATGGCAAACTAAATACCAATTTTACCTTACCAACCACACACCAAGAGAGCAAAATTTGGCTGAAAGATTTCTTTACATCAAGGTTTTCAGAATTTGGAACTTTTGAAGATGCAATTGTGAGTAAAGAGGGTATTTTACACCATAGCTTGCTCACCCCTATGCTTAATATAGGTTTATTAACCCCTCAATTTGTTGTTGTTGAAGCTTTACGCTATGCCAGTGAAAATAAAATTCCGCTGAATTCTTTGGAAGGCTTTATACGTCAAATTATAGGTTGGAGAGAATTTATCAGAGGGGTTTACGAACTTAAAGGCGGCCAAGAGCGCACAACAAATTATTGGGGCTTTACCCGAAAAATTCCACAATCGTTTTGGGACGGAACTACCGGAATTGAACCTATAGATATTACTATTAAAAAAATATTGGAAACAGGATATTGCCACCACATTGAGCGCCTCATGGTTTTGGGAAATTTTATGCTTTTATGCGAATTTGACCCAGATGAAGTTTACCGTTGGTTTATGGAGTTATTTATAGACGCCTACGATTGGGTGATGGTACCCAATGTTTACGGAATGAGTCAGTTTGCCGATGGCGGATTGATGGCCACCAAACCTTACATTAGCGGAAGCAACTATTTAATGAAAATGAGCGATTACAAAAAAGGCGAATGGCAGCATATTTGGGATGGGTTGTTTTGGAGATTTATGCACACCCATCGAACTTTTTTTCTGCAAAACCCACGTTTGGGCATGCTAATAAAAACCTTTGATAAAATGCCCGAAAACAAACAAAGTTCGCACTTATTTGCGGCTAATCAATTTTTAGAATCAATTAGCTAAGCCATGTTAAAATGTAATTTCCCTAAACCCATCCTTAAACTCATTCTACTAACTACAATAGCCTTGCTCCTGTTGTCGTTTAGCTATTTTCCAAACCTGATTTTAAGCTTTTATTCAAACGGTTTATACATTTATATTTCAGCTTTGCTAAAGACAATTTCATCTGTTTTTCCTTTTGCTTTGGGCGATTTCATTTATCTTTTATTGATTATTTATGGGATAAGGCAGTTCATTTTATTCTTAAAAAACAAAAAATCGTTAACTAAAAACGATAGAACTGCAGTATTGATAAAGCTAATTAATACTTGCTTAGCACTTTACATTTGCTTTAAATTATTATGGGGCTTAAACTACAATAGGCCAACTATTGCCAACCCACTCCACATCAAAAAAGAAAAATATACCGTTAAGCAATTGGTGCTTTTGGGCAGTTACTTTGTAAGCAACTTAAATGAGCTACAACCCAAAACCACACCAAATTTAAGTTATTCTATCACTGAACTTGAACAAAAGGCAACTATAGCTTACCAATTGAGCGCACAACAAAATTTATTTTTTAAAAGCAATATTTCTGCCTTAAAACCTGTTTTAAACGACTACTTAACATCTAAAATAGGAATTGAAGGTTATTATAACCCAATAACTGGTGAGGCCAATATAAACATGAATTTGCCGGCTTGGGTATTGCCATTTGTAACCTGCCATGAAATAGCACATCAAATGGGCGTAGCAAGAGAAGACGAAGCTAACTTAGTTGGGTATTTGGTTGGGATTAACAGCAATGATGTAAACTTTCAATACTCAGCCAATTACAATATGCTACGTTACATCTTATTCGAAATTAGTATTAAATCACCTAAGGATTACAAAAAACTACGTGATCAAATTTCGCCAGGCGTACTTGCCAATTTCAAAGCCGAGAAAGATTTTTGGGTAAAATATAACGGTCAAATGGCAAACTATATGGGCTTCGTTTTTGATAAATTTTTAAAACTCAACAACCAAAAAAAAGGAATAAACAGCTATCAAGACATTGTAATTTGGCTGTGGAATATACATCGTGAAGAAGTGAGCCCCCTAGCCCGCCCACTAAAGGGAGAATTCTAAAATCCCCTTTTGGGGCTTTAGAGTGAAGTTTTAGGGCTTACCCATGAATAGCCTCTTTGTTGCCATAACTTTGGATCAGTTTGCCTTCAAAATCAAGCCATTCTTTCCAACGTTTTTCTACATCAACGTCTGTGCTGTATTTGCGGGCAAAATTTAAAAAGGTGGTATAATGTGTGGCTTCAGAAATCATTAAATCGTGATAAAACTTGGCTAATTCTTCGTCTTTTATGTTTTGCGACAAAACCCTAAAACGTTCGCAACTTCGGGCTTCTATCATTGCTGCAAACAACAATCTATCAATAAAAGCCATGTTTCTACTGCCGTCTTTCTTGCTAAATTTCATCAATTGCCCTACGTAATCGTCTCTTCGTTCACGCCCAAGCGTGTAACCTCTCTGCTTGATGATATTTACCACCTGCTGAAAATGTTCCATTTCTTCAATCGCAATTGCGGTAAGTTCCTCCACCAAATCATGATGTTCAGAATTGTTGGCAATTAAAGTAATGGCGTTGGTTGCAGCTTTTTGCTCGCACCAGGCGTGATCTGTCAAAATCTCCTCTAAATTCGATTCGGCAATATTGGCCCAACGTGGGTCGGTTAATAATTTTAGTCCAAGCATTTAGTTCTTTAAAATTGAACAGCAAAATTAGAAATAAAAGCAGGGTTTTAAAATAATGCCAAAAAACAAAATTTTTATCCCAATTTTACGCCATGGAAGCAAAAAAAGTATTGTTTATAGGATTGGTTTGGCCCGAGCCCACTTCATCTGCCGGCGGCATAAGAACAGTACAGCTTATAGAACTTTTTGTGGCACAAGGCGCTCAAGTTTATTTTGCCTGCGCCGCTGCCAAAGGCGAATTTAGTTTTAACCTACAAAAACTTGGCGTTACCGAGCAAAGCATAGCGCTAAACGACCCAAGTTTTAATACTTTTATAAAAGAACTACAGCCCGATATTGTGATTTACGACAAATTTATGATTGAGGAGCAGTACGGATGGCGTATACAGCAAGAATGGCCAAACGCCCTTACCATTTTAGATACGATTGATTTGCATTGTTTAAGGGTTGGCCGCCAACTGGCAGAAAAAGTAAATGCAGATTTTAGCAACGAACATTTGTTTAACGATACTGCAAAGCGAGAAATTGCTGCGATTTTACGATGCGATTTCTCGCTCATCATTTCAGAAATTGAGATGAACATCCTTCAAGAGCAGTTTAAAATAGACGGAAATATTCTTTTTTACCTTCCATTGCTTGAGGATAAACTCAAAGAACAAACTTCAAACACTTGGAAAACGTACGAAGAACGTGAAGGTTTTACGTTTATCGGCAACTTTTTGCACGAGCCCAATTGGCACACCGTACAAACTATAAAAACCAAAATTTGGCCAATTTTAAGCAAAAAGTTACCAGGAGTTGGCGTTCATATTTACGGCGCTTACGCCAGTCAAAAAGTACTGCAGTTAAACAATCCAAAAGAAAATTTCTTTATTCACGGCAGGGCCGAAAATGCACGAGAAAGCATTGCCAAGCACCGTATTTTATTGGCGCCAATTATTTTTGGAGCGGGTGTAAAGGGCAAATTTATCGATGCTATGCAGGTAGGAACGCCGAGCATTACCACACATGTTGGCGCCGAATCGATGAATGGAACTTTACCTTGGAATGGTTTTATTGAGGATAATTTGGATGCTTTAATTGAGCAAGCCGTACAATTGTACAACAACAAAAATTTATGGCTGCAAGCTCAACAAAATGGTATTCAAATCATCAATCAACGATATAATAAACAAAAATACAGTGCACTTTTTCTTCAAAAGCTTAAAGATTTAACAGGCAATTTAAGCAATCACAGATACCAAAACTTCATCGGACAAGTTTTAAAACACCACACTTTGCAAAGTACCAAATACCTTTCATTGTGGATTGAGGAGAAGAATAAGTCTTGAGTTTAAAGTTGAAAGTCAAAAGTCGTAAGTCAAAAGTCAAAAATCTTTGTTCGAAGCGAGAAATGCAACCTTTTACCCTCAACCTTAAACCTTTTACCTTAAAATTATTGTAAATTTGCATTGTTATGGCAAAAATATCCATCAACCTGGCAACAGGCTCGTTACAGCAAGAAGAAATTATAGTTGGTATAGATTTAGGCACCACCAATAGCTTGGTAGCTTTTATCAATCCCGATAAAAATCCGCAAGTAATTAACGATACCGGCAAAGGCGTTTTAGTACCTTCTGTAGTGCATTTCAATGCGCAAGGCGATGCCGAAGTTGGCAATGAAGCCAAAGCGTACTTAACCACCGATCCAGCAAACACTATTTTTTCTGTAAAACGATTATTGGGTCGCTCTTACAAAGATGTTGCCAGTCAACAGGATATTTTTAGCTATAAAATTATAGACGACGACACTGATGCTTTAGTAAAAATTAAAGCAGGCGATAAATTTTATACCCCAATTGAACTTTCTGCCGAGATTTTAAAAGAGCTTAAAGCAAGAGCCGAACACGCTTTAAAAACACCTGTAAATAGAGCAGTAATCACAGTTCCAGCTTATTTTAACGACAGTCAGCGACAAGCCACCCGCGACGCTGGAAAACTAGCAGGCCTAGACGTTTTGCGCATTGTAAACGAACCTACCGCAGCCAGTTTGGCTTACGGATTGGGCTTAGACCCTACCCAACAAAAAACCATTGCCGTATACGATTTAGGCGGCGGTACTTTTGATGTTTCCATCCTCCAAATACAAAACGGAATTTTTGAAGTTTTATCAACCAACGGAAATACTTTTTTAGGTGGCGATGATTTTGACCAAGCGATTTTAAACCATTGGATTGAAAAAAACAAACTTAACTTCGAAGAGGTAGCCAAAGACAATATTTTAATGCAAACCTTACGCTTACAGGCCGAAGCGGCAAAAAAAGCATTGTCGACCCAAAACTTATACAACGAGCAGCTGGGCGAAATTTGGTGCACTTTAGATAAACAAACTTTTGAGCAACTTATTGCAGACAAAGTGAATGAGACCTTAAACTGTTGCAAACAAGCCTTAACCGATGCCAATTTAACTATTACCGATATCGACGAGATTGTTTTGGTAGGTGGCTCAACCCGCACGCCCTATGTAAAACAGGCCGTAAGCGAATTTTTCAATCGCCAACCGCACGACAATATCAACCCTGATGAGGTTGTTGCACTTGGTGCCGCCATACAGGCCGATATTTTAGCCGGAAACCGTTCTGATATTTTACTTTTGGATGTAACCCCTCTTTCGCTCGGCATAGAAACAATGGGCGGTTTAATGGATGTCATCATCGCTCGTAATAGCAAAGTACCAACTAAAGCAGGCCGTCAATATACCACCTCAGTTGATGGGCAGGTAAATATGAAAATCTCCGTTTATCAAGGCGAAAGAGATTTGGTAAAAGAAAATAGAAAATTGGCAGAATTCGACTTAAAAGGAATTCCGGCCATGCCAGCGGGTTTACCAAAAGTAGACATCAACTTTTTACTTAATGCCGATGGAATTTTAACAGTACAAGCTATCGAATTACGCTCGGGTGTAAAACAAGAAATAGATGTGGTGCCTAGCTATGGTTTAAGCGACGAAACTGTAGAAAAAATGTTGATCGACAGCATTGAAAACGCCAAAAGCGATGTAGCGCAACGTATGCTCATTGAGGCAAAAAGCGAAGGCGAACAATTGGTATACACCGCCGAAAGGTTTGTAGCCAAAAACAGTCAAATTTTAACGGAAGAAGAACTAACAAACACCAACATACACATTGAAGCTTTAAAAGAAGCATTGGCGCAGGGCGAAAAAGACCTCATCCTTAAAAAAGCCGATGAGCTTAACGAATTTACACGCCCATTTGCAGAGCGATTAATGGATATGGCCGTAGGTCAAGCCATGAAGGGAAAAAGCATAGAGTAATTGCAAATAATTTAACTATTATAACAATTTGAAATATTTTGGTTAAATTCATAGAATGAAAAAATTAGCAATACTACCTTTGTTAATTATCCCTCTAATTCTATGTACCTCTTGGGGATTTTTTGGCCATAGGCGGATAAATCAGTTGGCCATTTTTACCCTCCCTGTAGACATGGTGTTCTTTTACAAATCGGCAAATGCATACATTACAGCGCACGCGGTTGACCCAGATAAAAGACGATATATTGACACCTTAGAAGCACCTAGGCATTATTTAGATGTAGAAAATTATGAGGAAAGTATCGACAGCATTCCAGAAAAATTTAAGGATGCCTTAACTAAATACGGCCAAAAAAAATTGAACGAAAACGGAATTGTACCTTGGCAAATAGAACGGTCTTATTACAGTTTAGTTAAAGCCTTTACAACTAAAGATTCGCTCAAAATATTAAAATATTCAGCAGAATTAGGGCATTACATAGGCGATGCACATGTACCTTTACATACCACAGCCAACCATAACGGACAATTGACAAATCAAACTGGGTTGCACGCTTTTTGGGAAAGCCGCATTCCAGAGCTTTTTGCAAAGGATTATAACTTTTTGGTAGGTAAGGCGAATTACATTGAAAATCCTTTAAAAACAGCCTGGAAAATCGTAAAACATTCGCACAGCTTGGTTGATACCGTATTAAAATTTGAAGCCGCTTTAAATGCTACTTTCCCTTCTGATCAAAAATTTAGTTTTTCAGAACGAAATAACACTTTACTCAAACAATATTCATCGGCCTATGCAAAGGCTTATCAAGATAAAATGAAAGGCATGGTAGAAAAACAAATGCGCATGGCCATTTTAGCTGTAGGCTCATTTTGGTTTTCGGCTTGGGTAGATGCTGGTCAGCCGGTTTTAAAAAATTTAGTGAAGCTTACGCCAACACCAGAGGAAATTAAAGCAGAACAAAAGCTAGAACAAAAGTTTCAGCAAGGTAAAATTATCGGAAGAGAAAATTAAGGGCTAACGCTAATCATTTTTTGACTTAAACCTACTTCTAACAGCTGCCCAAACTGCTGGAACAAAACTTACAACAGCAATAAACACAATTACCAAATCAAAATTTTGCTTAAACCAAGTTATTTGACCTAAAAAGTAACCTGCAAAAAGTAAACTAAATATCCAAGACACACCGCCAACCACATTAAAAGTAGAAAATCTAGCAAAAGGCATTTTGGCAATTCCTGCAACAAAAGGAGCTATAGTTCTAAAAATAGGTAAAAACCTACTAAAAATAATGGCTTTACCCCCATGCTTTTCAAAAAACGCATGAGAATCATGATAATATTTTAGTTTAAGAATCTTATTTTTCTCTTTAAATACACCAGGGCCCAAAATACTTCCCAGTTTATAATTTAATGTATTTCCAGCAATGGCAGCAACTACCAAAACCAAAAACATCATCCAAATATCTAAATCTGTTTTTCCACCTGCAATAAGTGCCCCTGTTGCAAACAGCAAGGAGTCTCCAGGTAAAAAAGGAGTAACCACAAAACCTGTTTCAGCGAAAATGATTAAGAAGAGGATTAAATAAGTTAAGGTATGATATTCATTTACAATTTCAGCAAGGTGCTTGTCTATATGAAGTATAAAGTCGATAAGTTGTTGTAGGAATTCCAATTCGTTTTATTTTTTTCAAAAATAGCTATATAGGTTTATATAACCACTATTTGTTTTTTAAAAAATATTTTTAAAAACATTTTAGACGCTATATTCAAAAAAAATGGCCTAGTAAGTTACTAAGCCATTTTGTCTTTAAAATTAAATGTTATTAGTAAGCATTGTTGAGCATTACTGGCATCACCAACATCAAAACATTTTCGTTTTCATCGTTGGTTTGAGGAATCAAGAGACCAGCTCTGTTTGGGGTAGATAATTCCATTGTAATTTCTTCACCACTTAAATTACCCAACATTTCGATTAAGAAACGTGCGTTAAATCCAATTTCTAAGTCTTCACCTTCATATTGGCAACTCAAACGCTCGTGTGCTTCATTTGCAAAATCTAAATCTTCAGAAGATATATTTAATTCGCTACCCGTAATTTTCAATCGCACTTGATGTGTAGTTTTATTTGCAAAAATTACAACTCTACGCAATGTATTTAATAGCAAAGTTCTATCTACGATTAATTTATTCGGATTATTTTTAGGAATTACCGCTTCATAATCTGGGTAACGCTCGTCAATTAAGCGACAAATTAAATTGATATTTTCGAACTTAAAAAAAGCGCTTGTGCTGTTGTAATCTACAGAAACATTTACGTCTGTATTTGGTAAAGCAGCTTTTAAAAGCGTTAATGCTTTTTTAGGCAAAATAAATGACGAAGCTTTTTCAGCTTTGCTATCGTTACGTCTGTAACGCACCAATTTATGTGCATCTGTAGCAACAAAAGTAATATGTTGTGGAGATAATTCGCACAGTACGCCAGTCATTGCAGGGCGAAGTTCGTCGTTGCTAACTGCAAATATAGTTTTTGTAATAGCCTCACTTAAAACCGATGCAGGCAAATTCACAGAAGAGGCATTTTCTACAACAGGAATTTTAGGAAAATCTTCTCCGTTTTCTCCACTTAATTTGTATTTACCATCGCCTGCGGTAATTTCTACCGAAAAAGTGTTATCGTCGATATGAAAAGAAATTGGCTGATCGGGCAATGTTTTCAAAGTGTCGAGCAAAATTTTTGATGGCACAGCAACTTTACCTTCTTCATTGGTATCTACTTTTAGCGAAGTAGTCATGCTAGTTTGCAAATCTGTAGCAGAAATAGTCAAATTTCCATCCTTAATCTCGAACAAGAAGTTCTCCAAAATAGGCAAAACAGTACTGCTGCTTGATGCACCATTTACTGTTTGTAAGTGTTTTAATAAAATCGAGGTTGATACTATAAATCTCATAGTTAATCTTTAGTCTTTACCAAAAGTATAAAAATTACTTTGCATACTTATACTTACGGTAATAATGTTGAAAAATTGCGAAACATATTAACAATAAAAGGGGTAAAACCGTATTGGTCAACTGCCATTTTAATTTATCGCTGTTTAAAAGTGTTTTATCCAATAGGCGCACTTTTATTTCTTTATTGCGCAGAGCGATTAAATTTTCGTCATCTGTAAAATCATCCGCTATGTTTAAAAGAAGCGCCTTATTGCCGTAATTTTGTTGGGTGTACCTATCCAATCCTAATGTAAATGGGGTATTATCGTTTTTACTTACCTGATTTATAAAAACGTCGCCATCGCCAATTACAATCATTTTAGTAGGCTTGCTACTTTGTGGCAAAGGATAATTTTCGGTTATTCCTGTTGGAACAGGTCTATTTAAGAAAACATTTTTAAAGCTGCCCTCTAACAAAACCCCTACAGATTTAGGAATACCGTTAAATTCCTTGGGGTTTGGCTCTACGCTCAAGGTTTGTAGAGAAAGCATTTTAGGCGTTTCAAAAACTTTATAAAAAGGTGAGGTGTGTAAAAGAATGTTTTTAATCACATTTTTTACACCAATTGTATCTACCGTGCTTGCAAATTGGCTACGTATGCCATCAATATTTTTTACCAAGGCAACACTATCGGGCAATAAAACAGGGAAATACACCCATGGAGCGACATCTAACTGGGTTTGCTGACCGGGCAAACCGGTTGCAACTGGGATCATGGCGCAATTTAAATCAGCTACCAAATTATAGTTTATTCTAGCGCCATACTCAAACAGCATATCGTCCAAATTAAGTTGCTTATTGATAGCCAAGACTTGCCCGCGATTTTGCATACTGTCTAACTCTGCCTCCACTTGGTCTATCGCCCACACCAACTTTCCGCCTTTCATTACAAAATAATTAATTTTATATTTTTCTAGCTCTGTAAAAGCTTTTTGTGGTTTGGCAATCACAAGCACATTTAAATCGTCTAAGCCTTGTTTAGTTATTAAATTAAGGTCTACCCTACCTACATAAAAATTTTGCGAAAGTGTAGTAATCGCATCATAAAAATAAAGGTTCGAAGGCTCACCGTGACCTTCGGTGAAGCCAATTTTGGGATTAGTACCAGATGTTAATCGCTTGATGGCTGATGTAAATGTGTATTCTAGATTTTCGATAGAGCTGTTGATATTGTCTTCATAATTAGTGGCCGCTCCGCCTACCTTTTGCAGTAAGTTAACAGGCATTTGTTTGCCATCCATTTCTACCATTGCCATTGGAAAAATGATTTTTTGAGTAATGCCTTGATTGTTCTTGATGTTTACCGAAATGGGGTTAATGCCAATTTTAAAGAAATTATTGATGACGGTGTCTTGCTCATTTGCAGGAATTCCGTCCAAAGGATTTTCGAAA
>CANHHZ010000058.1 GCA_947460275.1 Sphingobacteriaceae bacterium
CATTGTACTTGCTGGAGCTGCTGGTGTAGAAAAGGCTGCTAAAGATGGTGGATGCAGTGTTACTGTTCCATTTACACCTGGTAGAACTGATGCTACAGATGAGCAAACAGATGTTGCTTCTTTTGGTGTATTAGAGCCAACTGCAGATGGTTTCCGTAACTACATTAAGCCTAAAACGCTTATTTCTTCTGAAGAAATGTTACTTGACAAATCACATTTACTAAACCTTACTGCACCTGAAATGACAGTGCTTGTAGGAGGTATGCGTGTATTAAATACCAATTATGATGAATCAAATCATGGGGTGTTCACAAGTCGTGCAGGTGTATTAACCAACGATTTCTTTACCAACCTTATCGATTACAATACCACCTGGAAAGCAACAGGACAAAATTCTTTTGAAGGAACAGATAGAGCTACAGGTGCTGCTAAATGGACAGCTACTAGAGTAGACCTTGTATTTGGTTCTAACACAGAATTGCGTGCACTTGCAGAAGTGTATGCTTGTGATGATGCGAAAGAAAAATTTGTTCATGATTTCGTTGCCGCATGGAATAAAGTAATGAACCTAGATCGTTTTGAATTAGCTTAATTTAAACATTCTAGTAAAAATATATGGCGGCACTTTTAGTGCCGCCATTTTTATGTCCAATATTTTAGTGAGGTTACTTGCAATTACTTTTTATAGAAGCCGCTGCATCTGGATATTTTTTATTGTTGGCAAGTTGTAATGCATTACACGCTTCTATTTTTTTACCAGTAGCTAAATAACTCATACCTAAATAATATTCCGACTTACCGGTAGTAGAACTGCCAACGGCAATGGATTTATTAAAGTAATTAATAGCGTCTAGGAATTTTTGAGCGGTATACAAACAAATCCCTACATTTTCTGCGTGTGTATAGTTGCTAGGGTCAATGTTTGCGGCTTTCATGTAACAGCCAGCTGCTCTAATATATTGACCTTGTTGAAATGCTTTAAGACCTTCGGTCGTATAATCATTGACCGTTTTATTGTTGGCGTCAACTGCGGTCCTATTAAAGAGCGCTTTTGTTTGGCTAAATGTTGCGCCATCATTTGGGAACATTTTAATGGCGCTGTCTAACATATGATTGAGGTTAGCATCCACTTTCCCTTTTACTTCATACATGCCTAGTAAATAGTTGTTCCATGTAAATGGTGTATTAAAATGCCCAACAATTAAGTTAAACGCTTTTTTAATTTCGGTGCTATCTTTCTTTTTGGATGCTGCAAAAATTAAATTCTTATAATAGCTGGTTGCATTGGGCCAGTTGTAAAATGCTTTTTTGCTACTAATTAATGCACTGTCAAAATTATTTTTGGCGGCATAAATAGCGGTTCTTAAAAAGTCGTTGTAATAGAGGTACGGATTTACGTTTTCACTTTCTTTTAATAAGGCAAGGGCTTCATCGTATTTTTTGTCTCTAATATAATAGCGTGCTACCATCGCTTTTAAAGGAAGTGTCGAAGAAGACATATCTGGAATATTAGGTAATTTTTCTACGTCTTCTGTTTTCATTACCGGATCAGCATTTACTTCGCCCATTACAAACTTTTGAATCTTTAAAGAATCATACGTGAGTTTATGAACATAAATAGAAGGTATGATGGCAAATAGCGCTATGCTAAAAAATACACCCATGAGTGAAGTACGAAATTTTGTATTTTCTTGTTGGTAGCTGACTGGGATAAAAATTAATGCTGCTGCAATGGCAAGTATCGATTGCATGGCGGTACGCTCGGCAGGGAAGTTTAAAAAGGCATCCACCGCATAACAGGTTACGGCCATAAATAAAATAGTAGCCGCTAAATGTAAATGAGTAAAAGATTTATTTTTCCAAATCCTAAAAGTGGCGATGGGTACTAGTAAAAATAAAAGGGCAAAGCTAATGCCACCTAGTACACCAAGGTCTGCAAACATTTCAAAAAAATCGTTGTGTGCATGGTAGGGCACAAAGAGTTCTGTGGTATGAAAAATTTCGTAGGGTATAGAAGCCAGTTTCCAGTTACCATAACCACAACCAATGAGTGGATGTTTGATTGAATAATCGATGGCATTTTTCCATAAACGTAAACGGCTATTTTCTTCACTTGCTACCGTAATATCTCCAATTCTTTTGGTCACCGTGCCGTAGCCACCTTGTGTATCTTGCATTTGCACGGCGGTATCTAAAAATACGTTGGCAATAAAGTAACCAATAACAACGGGGATTATTAAATACGCAATTTGTGTAAGGATCGCTTTTTTATTTTCTTTGCTCTTAAAGTAAAGGGTCGTAGCTATAAAAATAATGGCTATAATTAGAAGTCCCACATAGGTAGATCTGGTATTTAAAATAAGCAAGCCTGTTACACCCATTACGAGTACAAAAGCGGCGAGTAGTTTGCCCAGTAATTTATTGTTAATGATGAGCCAGAGTACAAATGGAAATTTGATGAGTAAACTAGCTGCCATCACGTTTTTATTGCCGTGGTTGCCCCTTAAATTAATAATGTTTTCATCGAGTCCCATGGAAGTGAGGTTACTTGAAAAGGTTTTTAGTAACACAAGCGAATCGTATAGAAGAACAAAAGCCATGATAACCGAAATGCCCGTTAATAAAGCGGGTAGCGGTTGTTTGTAAAATAAAATAGAGAGTACAATAAATACGAGATAAGTGGTTACTAATCTAGCACCTGTAACGAGTGTTTCGGTGGGGTTAATGGCGTAGAAGTAGGAGAGTGCTGCCCAGGCCACTAAAAAAGTAAATATGATGGTAAACTTATACTTGAAAACACCCTGAATTGCTTCTGCGCAATGCTGGCGGTGCATGCCTATAAAAGCAATGCCTAATAAGTCTATACAGCTGGTGTATAACCACTGTGGTCCCATTACGTCCGACGCGCCTAAATCTGGAATGAAATGAACGAGTAGATAGAGCCCCGCAAAAATGGTGGGCATAATGGGCGTTTGTACTTTGGTATTCATAGACGCAAATATCTAGATAAATTTGAAAGTTTACATGGTTTCTGGAAACTCAACGCGAACGAGGCACCAGTTGGCTATATAGTTGGCTTGTGCGACTTTGATAAAGGGGATTGTAAATGGCACTTCCCCGGCCGAATGTAAAATGATTGTGCACAAATTATGAGCCCGTAAAAAGGGGCTTGTTTTTATTTCAATGTGCTGGACATTTTTAAAGTTTAATAGGGTTTGTTCTCGCCCCCAAACTCCCTTTACAAATTGAATACTATTTTGATGAAACCAAAAAGTATAATTGTGTTGAAGTATGATATTAATGATTGTAAAATAAATCAGTACAGCAAGCGGTATAAGTGTTAACCATGGCGATTTAAAGTAGACAATAACAGCTGCTGTTACAGCTAGGGGCGTAACAACAATGAGTGTATTACGCCACTTGTAAGATGCGTCAATACCATTAGCGGGGGCAACTTGTGATGGCCAGATACTTTGATAGATGGAACTTATTTGTGCAAGCAAACGCTCCCTCATAATAGGGATTCTAATCCAAAGCGTTGGATTGGTTAATTTTTCGCCAGCCATAAATACCCGTAAAATTTTAATGCCTAATATTTTTTGCAATAAATTGTTTTTCCAAGTAATTGACTGAATATTTTCTTTTAGTAATAATTTTCTTTGTGTTTGCAAGAATCCCCACTCTGTTTCAAAACCTTTTTCTGATATTTTTAGTTTCATATTATAGAAGCGAAGAAGCACCCTGATAAACGAAACTGAAAGCGTAATAAAAAGTATGGTTACTGTAAAAGCTAATATGATATTGGTGGTGTAGTTGATTTTATCTGCTTCTTGATTGATTGTTTTTGCCGTATCGATGCCAAATAAATTTCGGACATCATCCATTTTGGTAAGCAAATAAGTGAGGATGAGTAAAAAAGTTTTTATATGATTTTCGGAAATAGAAAGTTTTAAGATATCCCAAAAGCCAATACCTAAAATGGTTTCAGGATCAGCTATTGTATTTGTATCAATTGTTGCGGGTTTGTTTTTTAATAGTTCCTGGAGTGCGTATGCTTTTTCTTGGTCTATAGCTTTAATTTCTACTTCGGTGTTTTCTTCACCGGCAGTTTCTATTTTTAATTCGCAGGTTTCTGTAAAACGGTGTAAATAACTTTGTACCGCATGTACTGATTGTATTTTGTTAATTGGGATATTAATAACTTTTCTTGTAAACAGTCCTTTTAATACAACCAGTTCATTGTCTTTTATAAAAATTCTAAATCTAAATAATTGAATCACGTGCGGGATTGACATGATTACAATAAAGCCGCCAACGAGGCAAGCGAAATAGCCTATTGTTTTATCTTCTGCACCGCCATTATTTTTGAGTATTTTACTTCCAATAAATATGAGTAAAAAAGCCCATGATTGTTTGATAACTTTCCCTACAATAAAAAGAGAGGCATAGGGGGATAATTTTTGTGGGGTATGCCAATCAAATTGCTTCTCTTGCATGTTCTATATTTTTTTCCATGATCCAGCCCTTAATTTTTTCGGCATCTAGTTGTGATAATCCGTTAATGCTTACGTCTCTTTGATGGCTTGCAGCCGTCATAAAACGGAGTGAAGCAAGTTTGTACCTGCGGCTTATTGGGCCTGTTTTTAAAATACAGTGTTGCACTTTTGTAAACGGAATGATATGGGTGCTCTGAAATAACCATCCATTTTTAAATAGGAGGTCTTTGTCTCTTAACGCCCATGATCTATTTTTAAATCCTATTTCGACAGAGGCAGCGGTGAGTGCCATGCTGCCTAATACCGTTATCACAGCTATGGTTACCGCCCACCATACATGGAGTTCTTTGTTTGTGATAAATACGGCAACTAATATGCCCATAACAATGGTAAATACGATACTCCAATTAATATACAGTACTTTTTTGTAATCTGGCTCTACGCTTTGTAAAGGGGTTTCTTGGAACTGGGGGATGCTCGCGATGGGAATGTGAGGGTTATTATATTCCATATATATGAAAATACTAAACATCAGTAACTTAATCGATTGTTTGCAAATTTCACATATTATAGCAAAAGCCTATGTGTCTAAACTAGCGGATGTGATCTGTGTCCAAAATGCATACACTTTGTATTTATTTAATATATATAATATAATTATAAATGAACTAAATAGAGGTAAAAAAGAGAATAACATCCATTTTGGTGTGCAGCATTTAGTATTTTGAATATTTATATATTATTTGTTTAAGATATATTTTGCTTTTATATTTACTCATTAATTTAGAAAAAATGAAAAAATTAGTTTTTGCCCTTGGCTTTACCTTTTTTACTTTGTTCAGTTTTAAGGTTTCCGCCCAAGTTATTTATGTTGACGGATTTTCTGAAGCTAGAAAATTTGTTGGTCTACAAGAAAAGTTCTCATTCTTTAGGGATTGGAGCTATCAAGCAGAATTCACTTCTGGAATTGGAGAATATGTTAGATTTTTCCCTGTTGAGTTAAAAAATTTACAAACTGGTGAAAAGTTGAATGCATTGCAATTAGACATGCTAATTAAAGAGGAAAAAAATTCTTCTACACAAAAACATTTATTGGTTGGATTAAAAGCGGGAGAAATTAAGTCTACGGCATATTTGAGTTTGAATGAAGTTGATGGTTTCATCAATTTTTTAGAAAAAAGTGTAATTCCAAACATGTCTTTAAGTTTTTCAAAGAAGTCCTCTGAATTTGTATTTAAATGTAAAGAGATGGTATTTAAGTATCAAATTATTGAAAAAGATAAAAGAATCATCGTAAGCATTCCAGAAATTGATCCTGATACTCAAAAAAGTAATGGAGGATTTTTGTATTTCTGGACTGAACGTAATGTCGATGACATCCCTCAATTGATTAAAACATTGAAAACAATCAGAACATATAAATAAAATTGAATAACACGTATAATATATTTACTATGAAAAAAATATCACTTTTTACATTTGTTTTAGTAGCTCTTTTCAGCACTTCATTGTTTGCTCAAGACAATACAAAAAGAATCGCAATCCCTGGATTTTCTTCGGATGCAGCTGTAGAGAAGTCTACAATTTTATCAATTCAACAGCGTGTAATTGATGCCTTTGTATCAAACAAGAAATTTACAGTTGTAGAAAGAAATCAAACAGATTTATTAAATAGAGAAACTAACCTTCAAAAAACTGAACAGTTTATGGAGGGTAAGGGTAATGTTTCAGATAAAGTTGCCAATACTGGTGCTCAATACATTTTAACAGGTATTATTTCTCGAATAGAGTATTCTAGTCAAGAAAGAGATAAGACTGAATATGACAAAGCATCTCAAAAAAACGTAAAAGTTGGTACCTATAGAGTTTATTATTGTACCATTGAAATGAATTTAAAAATCATTGACGTAACTACGACTCAAATTGTTTTAAGTAAAGTTCTTACTGTGACAAACAATACAGGATCTGGTAAAAAAGAAGGTGGGTTTTTATCTCAATTAGTAAATTTAGGTTCTGAATCTGGAGCTACAACAGAAGCTGAAGCATATTCATTGTCATTACAGCAAATTTCTAAAGCAACTAACGATTTTACATTAGAGGCTTTCCCTAATGTTTTAGTTATTGCAGAAATTACAAAGCGTAGCGGTAATAGTGCAGACGAAGTTTTAATTAGCGGCGACTTTACTGACGGCATGAAACCAAAGCAAACTATTTTTGTGAAGAGAGTAACCGAGAAGATGGTTGGAAATAAAAAATTAGTAAGAAAAGAAACAATTGGTGAATTGAAAATCATAAAAATTGAAGAAGGTGGTTTCATCACTTGCGATGTAAAAAAAGGGGGTGAAGAGATTGCAACTGCTTTTGACGCTAGTATTCAACTAGTAGTAACAGATAAAGAATAATTTTATGTTTAATAAATTTTTATTCCTAGTTACAATTGTTTTTATATTCTGTTCATGTAAGGTTCAAAACTTGCCTTCAGAAAGTATAACTGCAAGACAAGTAGGTACCTACGAAATGGAAATAGATGTTACTGTATTAGCAGACTCTGATAAGGAAGCTAAACGTATTTCTATTTCAAAAGCCTTTGATAATATATTTTTTATTGGTACGCCTAATACAATAAACAGTTTTCCTTTGTTGGAAGGATCAAAAAGCAGTCAAAAAAGTTTCTTTGATTCTTTTATTCAAAACGGGAATTATGCTCCATTTGTAACATCAATTTCTGATAATGAAAGTGTTGTTGTTCAGAAAAGGCCAAAAACAATAAAGTTTAATAAGACGATAAGGGTTAACATCCAAAGTTTGAGAACTTATTTGACAAGAGAAGGTAACATTAGAAGATTCGGGTTTTAAATTCACTTTATGAAAAAAATAATTCTTTATATTCTTTTTTTAGTTGTAAGCTTCAATTCTTATTCGCAGGAAGCCGTAGTTAAGCCGCCTGTGAGAAACGTGCAGCCAAAAATAATGGTTGTGCCTTTTGCTAAAGAAGGTGAAAATATCAGAACTTTAATTGAAAATGACGTCAATAAACGTATCGCATTAAGTAAAATCAAAGAAGCATTTGACTTGCGAGGTTTCACAACCGTCGATTTCATAGGGAAATTAAAAACCGCTGGAACTTCGGCAGTTTTTAATTCTTCTAATCAAACAGATATTAAATCTACAATCATCAGTCAATCTGGTGCTGATATTTATGTTGAAGCTGAAATAAACTACCAAACATCAAGTGGAGGTAATTCAATCAATGTTATTTTACAAGCCCGTGAAATTTCTACTGGAAATTCCTTGTCCAATGGCATTGGTTTTAGCGGGAAGTTTTATACAGACGATGTGGCGAAACTTACTGTTATGGCAGTAAATAAATCTATAGATGAGTTTCTTAATGTAATGCAAATCAAATTTACTGAAATTGTAAATTATGGGAAATCTGTAATTGTAGAAATTGGATTAGATGCTAATTCTAAAATTACATTTGCTAATGAGTACAAGGGGTTACCACTTTCTGACTTAACTGAACAATTCTTTGAGAAAAATGCACATTTGGGAAATTATCATATTCAAGGAACAACAGACAATAAGATGATTTTAGATGATGTGAAAATCCCATTGAGAGATCCAGTTAATGGCAATACCTATAATCCTAACAAGTTTTCTTTATTACTCTATACATTTTATCGCGATTTGGGTATAGATGTTTCTAAAAGTGTTGTTGGTAATACCATTTACATTACTTTAAAATAATTTTATGAGAAAAATATTTATTATACTTCTTGTTTTTTCAAGTTTCCATTCTTTCTCTCAAAATATAAACCCATTAGAGTTTAAGATTCCTCTTAAAATCATATTGCCTGAAAATTTAGACTATCTAAATGCAAGGCAGCTTTCTGCAATGAATTCGAAAATAACGAATCTAGTTACTCAAACTGGATTGTCTGGTGGAGAATATGCTAATACTTCTTTTGTAATTTTTCCGAAAATACTGATCGGAAATATGGAAATGGCTGAAACTGGAATGACAAACGTATATAAAATAAGTATTGATGTTTCTTTGTACGTAAAGGATGTAGAAAATGATATTATATACGCGTCTACTACGCTAACGCTAAATGGTAGTGGGTTGTCAAAAGATCTAGCTATTGGAAATGCAATTCAATCATTTCCATTGCAAAATGAGAATTTAAATTTATTTTTCAAGACAAGTAAAAGTAAGATTCTTGCTTACTACAATTTGAATTGCGCCAAAATTTTAGAAAAAGCACAGTCTTTTGCTTCTCAACAAAACTATGAGTTGGCTATTGCAACCATTTACAATATACCTGAGCAGGTTGATTGCTATTCTGCTGCGTTAAAAAAAATTGATGCATTTTATCGTGCCTATCAAAACAAGGTTTGTAATTCAAAATTACAACGTGCGAAAACTTTGGCTGGTGCACGTGACTTTTATGGAGCACTTGACGAACTATCAAATTTAGATCCTTTAACGAATTGCAAAGCGGAATCTGAAAAAATTATAGCTAAATGTTTTTCGAATATTACTCAAGATCAAATTCGAGACTATAAAATGTCAATGATGATGTATCAGAATGAAGCTGATTTGGAAAAAAGAAGAATAAATGCAGTTAAAGATATAGCTGTTGCATATTTCAAATCTCAACCTTCAACCGTTATATACAATACTAAATATGAGTATAATAGGTTGATTCTTTTTTAAGCCTTTAGGATTCTAGCTTTTCTAGGTCGGATACTTTTTTGAATTTTAATAGGGATTGTCCCCTCCAAATTGTATGTTTACATATTTCGTACAATATTAGAGGAGGCTAAATGTCTAAACTTGGGGTAGCAAATAAATTTATTGATGTTTCAGACTATGGAAGGCCTGTAGCTAAATTAATCGCTGAAGCGCTTAAAAATACGCGCATAACAGCTATTCATATTACCTTGCTTTTTGGTGTTTCTGGTATATTTGGCATTGTTTTTATGTGTAAAGCGCAGTTTTGGGCTGCCGGTTTTTTTTTAATTTTGAAATCGATACTGGACGCAGCTGATGGACAGTTGGCTAGGGTTAAAAATGAGCCATCTTATTCAGGCCGCTATTTAGATTCTATATTAGATTGCCTATTAAACTTTGCATTAATTATCTCAATTGCGGTAATTACTGGTACAAATACTTGGTTGGCGCTACTTGCTTATATCTGTATGCAAACGCAGGGTACCATATATAATTATTATCATGTCATTTTTAGGCATACTACGTCTGGCGAATTAACGAGTCAAATTTTTGAGGATAAAGTACCGGTAGCTTATCCCGGTGAAAGTCAAGCCAGTGTTAATGTTTTATTTAATCTATTTAGGGTTTTGTATCGGGTGTTTGATGATTTAGTGAATCAGATGGATCCACATGCTCAAAACGCAACCATTTTTCCTAAATGGTTTATGTTTTTAGTGTCGTTTTACGGACTGGGTTTCCAGCTCCTTATCATTGCTGTTTTTTTAGTGGCGGGTATAATGCACTTAATTATTCCTTTTTTTATAGGCTATAGTGCACTAATACCGCTGTTTATTGGGATAAGAAGGGTGTATTTGAAGTAAATCAAAGTTTTGTTTTATTTTACAGCAATATGATACATTGGAAAAACAACGAACAACCTCAGCCTCCTTATATTGCTTCTATATTTAATTACTACTTGTCAGATAATTTAGACGGATATGCAGCCTATGATGATTTGACATTAGAGCTTGCAAAGCAAATGCCTGGTTATTTAGGCTATGAAAGTTTTAAGCACGATGGAAGAGGGGCATTTATAAGTTATTGGAAAGATATGGACGCAGTTCGTGCATGGGCGAGTGAGCCACAGCATATTGAAGCCAAAAAGTTAGGGAAATCACATTGGTATAAATACTATCATAGTGTTATCGCAGAAGTTAAAA
>CANHHZ010000059.1 GCA_947460275.1 Sphingobacteriaceae bacterium
AAAGAAAATTATTAGAATTAACTTACGTTTTATTTAAAAACAAAACAAAGTACGACAATGAAAACAAATCAAATAAAAGAGCGCAGCCAATTATGTCTGCTACTCTTTAGAAACTAGCTCAAGGCCGTTTTGAACTGTAAAAATAAAAACTTAATATTTTATTTGCAAATCAACACAGAATCTATCGGTATTAGAAAATGTTATCAGATTTGTAAAAATCTGATTTACAATTTCTTTATCGTTTACGCATTTCTAATGCGTAATCTGTGTTAAATAACTTTATGTCTCTTTGGGGCAAATCCTCTTGCAAAAAAAGCAAGAGGCCGGGCTATCCACGCTGCATGGCAGCCTGTTCCTATCCCTTTTGCGGCATCCAATTAAAATCAAGCCCTTACACCTTAAACCCAAATTACGCAGTAGCAAAATCGTTGGTCAACAAATTTTACAATAATACCAATGCGATTAATAAATTATACCTAAAATGTAAAATCTTAAATTGGTAAATGCCTATTGGAAAGCATTTGGTACAAATACAGTAAAACCATTACTAAGGTAAATTAGTCCAAACCGTTTCTTATATGATGCCGATTGTAGCTTTTATAGTTCAATTTTTTAGACTATTACAGAAACCGTAACGGTATAAAACAAATTTGGGCCATTACTTATTTCACATCACTATAATATCATGCGCTCTCGCACGGTTTTGGATTGAAAAAATAGCGGCTCTTGTGAAATTCAAAATAAGAGTATGTGCTAAAGATTGAAGTAAAATAATTTGAGTAGATTTTTAAGGCTAATTTGGGTTAAATAAAATTATACCGATTACACTTACAATTTAGTACAATTGCAGCATGGCCTTATTGCACTATTTTCAGGTAGTATCGGCATTAAGCATTGCATATTTGTTTTATAGTTGAACTAAAAAATAAATGCAATTGGTATTAGTTCTCCTCGTAACACAAAACTTACTCTTTGTTTTTGTTGTTTCAAAAAACCCTAAAGTCTAAAATCTAAAATCCAAAAATCTAAAAATCTAAAAATCTAAAATCTAAAATCTAAAAGTCTAATATCTAAAATCCATAAATCTAAAATCTAAAAATCTAAAATCTAAAGTCTAATATCTAAAATCCAAAAAGTCTAAAATCTAAAAAGTCTAAAATCTAAAATCTAAAAGTCTAATATCTAAAATCTAAAAATCTAAAATCCAAAAATCTAAAATCCAAAAATCTAAAAGTCTAAAATCTAAAATCTAAAAGTCTAATATCTAAAATCCATAAATCTAAAATCCAAAAATCTAAAATCCAAAAATCCAAAAATCTAAAAATCTAAAAATCTAAAATCTAAAATCTAAAATCCATAAATCTAAAAGTCTAAAATCCATAAATCTAAAAGTCTAATATCTAAAATCCAAAAATCTAAAATCCATAAATCTAAAAGTCTAAAATCTAAAATCCATAAATCTAAAATCTAAAATCTAAAAGTCTAATATCTAAAAGTCTAATATCTAAAATCCAAAAATCTAAAATCTAAAATCTAAAATCCAAAAAATCTAAAATCCAAATCAAAAACAAACCCTAATCCTTTTCCTCCTCCCTCAAAACACTTGTATAATGCTTTAATGATCTTAAAATCAAAGCAGCAGCAGCAGTAATAATTAACACCGTAATAAAATTGGTAGAAATAAAAACCTTTTGCATCGAAAAGAAGTTTCTTAAAAATTGAATATAAACAAAACCAATCACAGTAGCTAAAACGCCAGAGTACTCTCTCCTAAAAACCGCTTTTGGCGAAAACGAAACGCTACTCTTTTGGTATTTAGCAAAACTTGGAATAAAAGCAGGCACCTTTAACGACCAATTTAAATACGTTTCACCAAATTTTTTCTCTAAAAATCTTTCTTCAGCAAACATAATTCTTTCGTAATAAAGCCAATAGGCCAAAGAAAAAATGAGAAAGAAACTAA
Organism: Sphingobacteriaceae bacterium; assembly: GCA_947460275.1. Taxonomy (GTDB): domain Bacteria; phylum Bacteroidota; class Bacteroidia; order Sphingobacteriales; family Sphingobacteriaceae; genus Pedobacter. Next base: position 1,964 of record CANHHZ010000059.1, read on the forward strand.
AATTCATGGTGTAAACCACAATACCCGCCCACATAAAGTAATTCCCTACATACAAGGGATGACGTAAAACAGAATAAATTCCAACGGTATTTAACTGTTCGGCAATTTGTTTCTCAGTATTTCTGCCCGAAGTTCCTTTTGGCGTTGTTCCAATTGTAATAGCTCTTATTAAAAAGCCTAAAACGCAAAAGGCAATCCCTAAAAATAACAAGATACGTTGCGATGGTATGGTAATTTCCTTATAATCGGTAGCATACACATAAGGAATGCATAATAAAAACAATACTATCGGAAATTGACCTCTATATTTAAATAGTAGGTTGCCAGATGATTCAAAACTGTGGATTAATGCCATTTTTAAAAATAATTTTACGATTCAAAAAATTATCCTACATTGCAAAATAATTTCAAGGCGAAAATAGTAAAATATTATGGCTACAAAATCATCTTCTAAAAAGTCAGCACCTAAAAAGGCTGCTGCTAAACCTAAAGTTGCTGCCAAAAAAACAGCAGCTAAAAAGGTAAAACCCGCTCCAGCAAAAAAAACGAAAACTGCTGTAACGTCCGCTGCTAAAAAGAAAACTGCGCCTAAAAAGGCAGTTGCTACAACTCCTAAAAAGAAGTTGGTAGCGCTAGCTAAAAACAAGCAAAAAAAGAATCCTAAAGTTGTAAACAATCAGCAAAAAAAGTCTGCTTCAACCGTTAAACCGGTAGCTAAAAATCCAAAAAAGACTGCAAGTGCTAAAGAAAAACCAGTTAGAACGGTTAAAAAAACTAGTGCAAAAGTAGCTGCACCTGTTAAAACAATAAAAGCAGCACCTAAAGTTGTTACTAAGTCTGTAAAACCTGCAGTAAAGGCTTCATCAGCAACAACAAAAATTGATGCTCCTGTAAAACCTGTTACAAAGCCAATCCTAAAAAAATCTACCGCTGATGCCGCGGCTTCACAAAGAAATATTGCGATTAGAGCCAAATATAAAAAAGTAGAAATTGAATATCCTGTGCATTCTGCAAAACACATTTTATTTAGTTACCTCAGCACCAGTTCAGGCTTATCAGAATGGTTTGCCGATAAGGTAAATGAAAAAGGTGATATCATGGTTTTTGAATGGGATGGTACACAGCAGGCAGCAAAAGTACTCTCAGCGCGCGAAGACCATCATATCAGGTTCCGCTGGTTAGATATGCCCGAAGCAATTTACTTCGAGTTTAGAGTTGAAACTGATGAAATCACTGGCGATTTAGCAATCATAATCACCGATTTTTGCGAAGACGAAAGCAGTATCGAATCCACTAAAAACTTATGGAATAGCCAAATTGATAAGCTTTTCCATGTGTTAGGTATTCACTAATCTTACCTTTTTTAATGCTTTTGTTTAACCTTAAACAAAATGCTAATTTTATTTTATGACTTTCGAATTACTAAAACAAATGTGCCGTATTCATGCGCCCTCTGGAAATGAAGTGGCCATGACTGATTTTCTTTTAAATTACATCAATACTAACAAATCGCAATGGAAAGTTCAACCTGAAGTGCTCTATGGAGAAGGATTTCAAGATTGTATTGTACTGGTATTTGGCAAACCTAAAACAGCCATTTATGCGCACATAGATTCTATAGGTTTTACTGTAAGATATCATAATCAATTGGTAAAAATTGGTGGACCAAAAACAGAAAGCGGCTATAAATTAATCGGAAAAGATAACCATGGCGAAATAAATTGTACCCTTCAAGTTGATGAAGATGGCGATTTAACCTATGAATTTGATAGAGAAATTGAAAGAGGCACTATGCTTACTTTTCAACCCGAATGGATTGAAGATGATAATTTTGTGCAATGCTGTTATATGGACAACAGATTAGGTGTTTTTAATGCACTCAAAGTAGCCGAAACACTCGAAAATGGTATGATTTGCTTTAGCTGTTGGGAAGAATCAGGTGGCGGTAGTGTAGAATATTTAGCCAAATTAATGTACGAAAAATACAATGTTTCTCAAACCTTAATCTCAGATATTACTTGGGTTACAGAAGGTGTTTTACATGGCCAAGGTTGCGTAATTTCTATGCGCGACAGTGGTTTACCACGAAGGAAATATGTAAACAGAATTATTGATATCGTAAAAGAAAGTAAAATGCCTTACCAGTTAGAAGTAGAATCAAGTGGTGGTAGCGATGGAAATACTTTGCATCGAGCCCCCTACCCCATAGATTGGTGCTTTGTTGGCGCGGCTGAATCTGATGTGCACAGTCCAAACGAAAAAGTAAATAAAGACGACATCAAATCCATGATAGAATTATACAAGTTGCTAATGGAAAAACTTTAAGTATAATTCTTTTATAGCTGTGCTAAAAAAATACCTAATTATTAACTAATCAAATTAAGCACTCCTTTTTCGCTTAACCACAATGTTGAAAATTGCCGTAAAAAAGAATTTTAAATCTGTGGTGTAAGGATTTTTTTCCTTAAGTATCAAGTAGTCTCTTTCTGCTTGTAAAACTTCTTCTAAAGAACTTTTTCTATTTAATGAAACATACGGAGGAATGCAGCCTGGTTTATGCTTTAATCTTAATTTTTTTAAGTCATCAGGAATATCTTTTAAGTAACGCTGGCTTATTGGTCTTATACCTACCAATTTCATATCTCCTTTAATTACGTTAATAAGTTGAGGCAATTCATCTATCCAATATTTTCTAAATATTTTACCCCATGGCGTAAGTCTAAAATCGTTTTTAGGCTTGCCCGACTCGGCATATCCATTTAATTTAAGGATATGATCGTGCAAGTACTCAGAAAATGGATGCATTGTTCTAAATTTATACACTTTAATTAGTTTACCGTTTTTTCCTAATCTAGGCATTGCATATATTGGCCCATAAGAAGGATTATAATTTTGTTGCGGTTGTTTTACCTTTTTAACCACGCAATATAAATAACCATCTAAACTCTTATATTCAACAATATCAAAACCAGTACTTACTAATCTACCAAGCACCTCAGCTTTAGACAGCAACCTTAATCTACCTCTAGTTAAAAAGAAGAAGATCTTTTTTATTCCCCACACTTTGGGTGCAAGCCTTAATGTTAAAAATTCGAATAAAAAGTAAAAATTTCTTATGAAGGGAATATTGCCAATTTTTTGTCTCGATTTTCTTGCCTGTATTGTTTCAAACCTACAAACAAAAATATTATCATTATTAAGTTTTTCATTTACTGCTATAAATAATTTGTTAATATATCTGTACTGATTAACAGGCTTTAAATTAACTATAGCATCTATATTGTGTTGATTATTGAGTATGTTGAATGGGTTGGATGTATAAACCACAAACGTATTTTTTGATTCAATTTGCGCATAATTATTGATTAAAACATATGCCTCATCACTAACTTCTTGCCTTACTTTATTATTCATTTGTTCACTTAGTAAATTTAAATTCAATATATCTAATTAACTATTCCAACTGCATTAATAATTAAACCACGTCGGTTGTACGCTATTTAAAGTAAAAAAGTTTACAATTTTTTAAGAATAATGGCAAAACCAATGCTAAAAATGAGCACTACCTAAGTCCATCTTCATTCATAAATAAAACATCCCATGCTTATTATTTGTAGACTATTTTAATTTATTCTAAAATATCAGTTTTTTTTTGACTTTTCTCATGGCGCTTGAAATTAAAAGCTACTACTTTAAGCTTATGCCCTTTATTGCAAAACTTTTTTATAATTATTATAAGTTATACCAATTGCATTTATTTTTTAGTCCAACTAAAAAAATAAATATGCAATGGTTAATACCGATTACACTTCTTGCTCATGCGATCAAAAAATGAAATTTAAACTTTAATAGTTATCGCTACAAATCATAAAAATGCTTTCATAGTTTTGTTCTACTAAACATTTGCAAACTTACGAAATAAAAACTCTTAAAAGCATTGATATTGCTGCGTTTTATAAACATTTTGCTATGCAAAACTATCTTTTGAACAAGTTGAGCAACTTGGAGATTATTGGTCGAATAATTTAATTTGTTTATATTTGTAAAATATCAATTAGTCTTCTATAAAAGATTTAAAAACCCTTTAATAAAATTCAATATGAAATCAAAAGATAATCTTTATAGGGCCATTTCAGACACTTATCGCGAATTTATAGATGCAAACAGCGACAAAAAGAGTTTATTTAAAAAAGTACTAAATCAAGTTTTGGCAATAAGCGAAAGTGAGTATGGTTTTATTGGTGAAGTGCTCATTCGAAATAATTCTCCTTATTTAAAAACCTACGCAATTACTGATATTTCTTGGAATGAAGAAACAGCCGCACTTTATAAAAAGTATGAAATTTCAGGGATGGAATTTACCAACTTGGACACCTTGTTTGGATATACTTTAAAAACTGGCGAAACAGTAATTTCAAACGACCCATCAAATGATTCCAAGCGTGGCGGGCTTCCAAAGGGGCATCCACCGCTGCGTCACTATCTTGGTTTGCCACTAAAGGATAAAAACAATGTGATGATTGGAATGATGGGACTAGCCAATAAACCCGGAGGATATACAGAAGAAGATGTGGAATTTATTGAGCCCATTGTCTCTCTTAGCTCTGCATTTATTTCTACCATTAAAACAGGTGAAGCAAAGGCTTTCTTTTCTGACACCCTCGAATCGTATAAAAATGCCATCGATAGTCATGCTATTGTATCTGTTACTGATGCAAATGGTGTTATTACTTACGTAAATGACAAGTTTTGCAGTTTATCAAAATATGCGCCCAACGAACTTATTGGGCGTACCCATAAAATTGTAAATTCAAACTATCATCCTCTTAGCTTTTTCAAAAATCTTTGGGACACCATAAAATCCGGAAAAATATGGCATGGCGAAGTACGTAATCGCGCCAAAGATGGATCGATATACTGGGTAGATGCCACTATTATTCCTTTTCTTGATGCTGAAAAAACACCTTATCAGTTTTTAGCTATTAGAACCGATATTACCCGATTGAAAGAACAGGAAATAGAGTTGACTAATTTTTTCAAAATGTCGGCTGATTTTATGTGCATTGCCAATTTAAGCGGATGGTTTGTAAAAGTGAGCCCATCCTTTCCTGCAGCTTTGGGAATGAGTGAGGCCGAGCTCTTATCCGTTCCCTTTTTAGATCTAATTCATCCTGATGATATTGAAAGTACAAAAAAAGAACTTAAAAAGCTTGCTACCGGAGCCAAAACACTGAGTTTTAAAAACAGATACCGTAAAAATGATGGCAATTATTTAACCCTATCTTGGAATTCTTCCGTTAATGAGGTTGACAGTTTAATTTACGCAACTGTTACTGATATTACCGAAAAACTGGCTAATGAAGAAAAACTAATTGCATCAAAAGTTGAAGTTGAAAAGGCCAAAACAAAGGATGCTTTTCTTGCCAACATGAGCCATGAAATAAGAACTCCTTTGAATGCAATTATCGGGTTTCATGATTTGCTATCAAAAACAAGCCTCAATAACGAACAATCTTATTACGCAGAAATTATCGCTGCCGCACTCAAAAATCTTAATGTTATTATCAATGATATTCTTGACTTATCCAAACTGGAAAGTGGCATAGTAACCCTCGAAAAACGGTCGTTCAATCTAGAAAATTTGACTAAAAGATTAGTTCAAATGCAACTAACAAACGCAAAGGCTAAAGACCTAAAGCTGATGCTAAGCTACGAAAGTTCTTTACCAAGCAACCTCATTGGTGACGAAGTAAGACTTAACCAAATTTTAACCAATCTCCTATCTAATGCAATTAAATTTACCTCGCATGGGAGAATCGATGTTAATGTATCCGAAATAGCTAAAACCTCTTCAGAGGTTAGGGTACAGTTTATAATTAAGGATACAGGTATAGGTATTGATGCATCAAAACTCAATGTAATATTTGACAGGTTTACGCAGGCCGAAGACTACACTACCCGAATTTATGGAGGCACAGGATTAGGTTTAAATATTGTTCAATCATTGGTTGATTTATTTGAGGGTAGCCTATCAGTAAAAAGCGAACCTGGTGTTGGTTCCGAGTTTATTGTTGAAATTAGTTTTGCAATTGACAATGGATCAAAAGCTATTATTCCTGAAAAAGTTGAGCAATATAATGGAAAAAGCCTTGCCAATATGCATGTACTTTTGGTTGAGGATAATATACACAATCAAATTCTGGCTAAGATATATCTCGAAAGGAATGGGGCATGTGTTGAAATTGCTGACAATGGTTTAATTGCGCTAGAAAAAATTAAAGGCAAACAATATGATGTTATTTTAATGGATGTACAACTTCCCTTCATGGATGGCATATCTACCACGCAACAAATAAGAAATGAAAATTTAAATAATGTTCCTGTAATTGGTTGCTCGGCACATTCACTCGAAACTGAAAGGATTAAGTGTATCGAAGCTGGCATGAACGACTTCATTGTAAAACCATATACTGAAAGTCAGCTCGTTAATTCTATTCTTCGTCAAATGAATGTTACTGAAAAGCCTTTACTTGTAAATAAATCAACCCAAAAGCCCCAAAATATGAGCGAGGCAGCAGAGGCCTTTTATTCGCTGCAAGAAGATTTAGGAAATGAAAGCATGCTATTACTACAAAAAGCCCTTCAAACTAAGATACCTGAATATATTATTAAGTTACAATCATACATAAGTTCAGAGAACTATCAAGATCTTGAGCATTTGGCTCATTCTCTATCAGGCTCTATGAGCTCAATAAGACTCAAAAACGGACAGGCTATTGCAAAAAATTTAGAGACGTCTTTAAAACAAAAGGAAAATGATAAAATTGAGCAGCTATCTACAGAGCTTATTGCTTATTTTAAAAACCTACAGGAAGAAATGAGTAATATGGCAAGGTACTTTTAGCACCCAAATTGAGTATCGCAGCAACATCATCAATCTCATCTTAACAATGTATAGGCATGACTATTACGGATGTTGTTACCCGCAATTATAAAAAAGCTAACGAATAAGGAACTTTAAATTATACCGATTACACTTTCAATTTAGTCCAATTTCGGCCAAGCCTTATTGCACTAGTTTCAAGTTGTATCGGCATTAACCATTGTAAATTTATTAAACAGCTTTTGGCTATTTAATAAATACAATTGGTATTACTTAAAACTATCCTTTTACAAAGAAATATTTTTTGATGGTATTTTTTAGTGTTTGTTTTACCAATTCACTAAGCCATAAATATTTATTATCAGTCCAACGTTGTGGATGAAAATTCATCATTACCATACTTGGAAATGTTTTGTTTTCAATTGCTTCAATAATTTGCTGGGTAGTATGAAATTCTGGCCAATTAATAGTTGTTGCCACTTTATCTCTCACGCTCACTTTAAATCCATCCCACATTCTTCCGGTATCGGTAATATAAAAAATTTGATTGAAATCCATATCAAAATAGGGTTCTCCAATAAGATCATATTTTTTATAATCATATGCCTTCCAAATATCTTTATTATCATACAAACTTCTTGGGCTACCGTGCATACACAAAGTATTAATAGGAACAACTTCGCGTAATTTTGTTAAATGCTTTTCGAAATATTGAATTGCAATTGCTGTTTTTCCTGAAGCAAAATCCATATCCTCATAGTGATAGCCTATTTCATGACCTAAATCAAATATCTTTTTAATAACTATTGGATCAAAACTTTGAGGTACCATTCTAAAATAATAAGTCGCCTTTATGTCCAAATGCTGCTGTATTTCTGCAAACTTTAGCGAGTTTAATTTTTTATCATCAACATCGTGCCTTAAAATAATCCAATTTCCAGAGGGCCTAATTCCCTGGCAATACTCTTCAAAAGTGATAAATGAATAGCCATTTTTTTTTAATGAAGTTAATAGCTTTTTGTATATGGTTAAATTAAAATCGATCATGTAAATGAAATTAGAAAAAAGATATTAAAAAGACTATTGAAGTAAAAGATTTAAAATATTTTTTGCTGCATTACCATCGCCAAAAATTTCAACAACATTGTTTTTAATTTTACCTTCTAAGATTAAAGTGGCTGCATCTATAATTTCTTGGCAATTGGCATCAGTTAAAAAAGCCATTTGTGCATCAACAATTTCAACCCACTCTGTTTCTTTCCTTAAAATTACACTTGGCTTTTGAAAGAAAAAGGCTTCCTTTTGTACACCTCCAGAGTCAGTAATAATAAAGTTACTATATTTCTCAAGCATCATCATATCGAAAAAAGAAACAGGTTCAAGGATTTTAATTAATGGATTATTGGTAAACTTTTCGAGAAGCTGTTGATCTAAGTTTACAATCATTTTTTTTGTTCTTGGATGTATTGGCAGCACAATCTTTATAGCGTATTTGTCTGCAATATTGATAAGCGCTTGTATAATTTCCTTTAATTTAAACGCATTGTCAGTATT
>CANHHZ010000060.1 GCA_947460275.1 Sphingobacteriaceae bacterium
CATAAAACCCGATTTATCCAAGAAAAAAGACAAAACCCTGCTGCCAACATCTAAAACTAAAATACTGAATGACAGCGTTGCTTTTAATCCGGCAGATACAGTTAAAACAAGGGTAATTAAAGCTTACCATAATGTAAGAGTGTATAAATCAAATATGCAAGCCAAAGCCGATTCGGTATTTTATACTGCTGCAGATTCGGTTTTAAGATGGTATAAAAACCCTATTTTATGGGCAGAAGGATCGCAACAAACTGGAGATACTATTCACGTTTTTTTCAAAAACAATAAACCACAAAGTTTTCAAATCTTACAAAACGGATTTATAGTAAACATAGAAAGCGACTCGACTAAGTTTAATCAAGTAAAAGGAAAAAAAATTACTGGCTTCTTTAGCAACAGCGAATTAAAAAATATGTATGTAGATGGCAATGCCGAAAGCATGTATTACAACAAAAATAACAAAGGCGAATATGAAAACCTTAGCCAATCTGTGAGCAGCAGAATTAGGTTTAAAATTGCCGACAAAGAACTTAGAGAAATTTCTTTCATCAATGAAGACGAAGGCGTAACCTATCCGATAGAAAAACTACCTAAAGAAACTTTGTTAACAGGCTTTATTTGGAAACCTGAGTTGCGCCCCATTAGCAAAGCAGATATTATAAAGGGCAAAAATGTTGCACCAGCTAAAAAGCAAAAAGTAGCCACAGCACCAACAACTAATAAAACAATTGTACCTAAAAAAGATACTAAAGCATTGACGCCCAAAAAAGCACCAATTAAACAATAATTTAAGCAATTAGTTTACTTTCAAAAAAGCAATTAACTTTTGCATTGCTTGTGCACGATGACTGATCTTGTTTTTTAATTCCGAATCCATTTGCGCAAACGTTAAATCGTAACCATTGGGCACAAAAATAGGGTCGTATCCAAAACCATTGTCGCCCACTGGCGCTCTTAAAATTTTTCCTTCAATTTTTCCTTCAAATAAATAGTTCTGTCCATTTTTCATCAATGAAATTACGGTTACAAAACGGGCGTTTCTATTTTCAACTCCCTGCAGCTTTTTCAACAAAAAATCCATATTTATAATATCGCCTCTTTCTCCACTATATCTAGCCGAAAAAATACCCGGTTCATTATCTAAAGCTTCTACTTCTAATCCGCTGTCATCGGCAAAACAATCTAACTGATAATTCTCGAAAACATAACTGCATTTCAGCATCGCGTTGGCAGCAAAACTATCACCATCTTCAACAATATCAACATGGCATCCAATATCTTTTAGGTTTACAACTGCGTATTGAGGAGCCAATATACTGGCTACTTCGGCAGTTTTATGCAAATTATTGGTAGCAAAAACTAAAGTGTTATTCATATTTTCAATTCTTTTAAAGCTGACCAAAGGGCTATTTTACCTGCCTTATTGCTATCTAAAGTCTGTAAATTTTCTGCAAACACCATCCGTGTTTGGTCTTGTTGAAGCAACTGATTTAATGGCAGTTCATCTAGTTTCAATTCGTTGGCAACAACCCCAAAGGCTAACATCAATTTGCAGTTAAAAAATTCTTTCAGCATCTTAAAGCTAGTATTTGGATAGTTGGCATAATTTACCAAAGCAAAATCAGCACCCTGAAGCCCGATGGACAACACTATTTTTCGTAACAGCTCTACACCTTCTACACCACTCACCTCTTGAGCAGGGTCGTTTACTAAAATCAAGATATTTTTTTTATTTAGCCCTTTAAATTTGAAATCTATTTTTGTAGAAATTGACTCTTCTTGAGTCTCTAAAGAAGACAAAATAGGCACAGCAGCCGACGATAGAACTTCAATTTGTGGTGCAGCAATCTCTACAATTTCGTCTTCAAGCACAATTGGAGTTGCTACACTTTCCTTAACCTCATCTTTAATCAAAAAAATTTCTTCGGTAAAAAATAAAGGTAAGGCCTCAGCGTTACTTGTAAGTTGGTTTGCCATTTAAATAGTAATGAAATTATTTCTGTTAAAATTAGTTAAATATCTTATTATAGCGGCTTAAATTATTACTTTTATGCATTAAGATTATATAGTTGTTACCGTTTGTGAGAAAATTCTGTTGCATTTTTTTATTCTATTTTTTTGTTCAACCTGCATTTGCACAAAATGTAGCCTATGTGAATGAAAAAGCAATAGGCGCTAAAGAATTTATGTGGATTTATAAAAAAAACCATCCTAATGTTGCAAATGCCTCTTACCAAGATTTAGCAGATTACCTTAAGCTTTACACCCATTTTAAGCTCAAAGTTGCCGAGGCTAAAGCCTTAGGCTTAGATACTGACACCGCCTACAAAAAAGAGATAAATGGCTACGAAAAAGCGCTCAAAGCACAGAAAAAAATATCGCCAAAAAGTATAACTTTTAATTATATCATGAACGAATACCGTGAAGGTGTGCTCATGTTTGCCATTTCCGAACAAAAAATATGGAGTAAGACACAAAACAACGACGGGCAACTTTTAGATTTTTACCAAAAAAATAAATCTATTTACAATAATAGAGATTTTAGTGAAGTTCGTGGGCAAGTAAGTAGCGATTATGAACTATCTTTGGAAGATCAATGGATTAAGAGTTTAACATCAAAATATACGATAAAAATAAACGAAGAAGAACTCAGAAAACTAGCAAGGCCTTAAAACGCTTTGTTATTTTAATAATATTAACTTTGCAAAACGAAATTCAATTGAAAAAGAATAGAATGAAGAAAATTTTAAGCCTAGCAGGCGTTTTAATGTGCCTGTTTTTAAATGCTCAAGCTCAAAAGAAAAACCTCGATAAAATTGTTGCGGTAGTAGGTAACAACATTATTTTATTGGCAGATTTAAACCAACAATACGCCATTTACCTTAACCAAGGAAATCCGGAAGATGAAAAAGCAAAGTGTTACTTTTTGCAACAAATGTTGGTACAAAAATTACTTAAACAACAAGCCGATATCGACTCTATTGTTGTAGAAGATAATCAAGTAGATGACGAATTAGATAAACGTATGCGCTATCAAATTCAGCGTATGGGCGGACAAGAACGCCTAGAACAGTTTCTACAAAAATCTGTATTGCAATATAAAGACGAAATGAGACCCGATGTAAAAGAAGGGCTGATTGCGAATAAAATGCAACAGAAAATTACAGAAAATGTAAACGTTACGCCTTTAGAAGTTAAAAAATATTTCGAATCTTATAAAAAAGATAGCCTGCCAGATATTGGGACCGAGGTAGAAGTTGGAGAAATTAGCTTACACCCAAAGCTAACTAAAATCGAAAAACAAAAATATCACGACAAGCTAGATGCCATCAGACTGCGCATAAAAAGTGGGGAAGATTTTGGATTTTTGGCCAAAACATATTCAGAAGATCCAGGCTCTGCAGCAGAAGGTGGCGATTACGGCTTTATAGACCGGACCACAATGGTAAAAGAATTTACCGCTTGGGCATTTAAGTTAAGAGCCGGAGAAATGTCGCCGGTTTTTGAAACCGATTTTGGCTATCATATTTTGCAAGTACTAGAGCGCCGCGGAGAACAAGCGCATGTAAGACATATCTTGATTAGGCCACAAACCACACCTGCAGCTTTGGAAAGAGTAAAACTCAAAGCCGACAGTATTTACAAAGATATTACCGTAAACAAATTACCATTCTCATCGGCTGCTTCTGTTTATTCAGACAATAAAGAAACACAGTACAATGGTGGTATGATGCTTTATGCAGACAATCAAACGGCTAGAACTACCTTTACTCCCGTAGAAAAATTAGACCCTGCAGTATTTGTTGTTATTGATACTATGAAAGTTGGAAGTATCTCAAAACCAATTGCCTTTAAAAACGAACAAGATGGTAAAGAGGGTTACAAAATCTTTTTCTTAAAATCAAGAATAGCACCGCACAAAGGAAGCCTAGATCAAGATTATCCAAAATTTAAAGAGCGAGCTCAAAAAGAAAAAGAAGCTCGGGTAATGAGCGAATGGTTCGAAAAACGCAAGGAGACTACTTACATTAGGATTGATGATGAATTTTCGACTTGCGATGAAATGAAATTATGGGTAAAACAAGAAAAAAAATAATTTAGCTGGCAGATTGGATTTTCACGCCAATCTGCTAACTATTACTTTATCATCTAAAATTTCACCAAATCCAGGTCTTTTAGATGCTGTTTAAAGTTGCATTTTCACCCAAAGATGTTACCTAAATAAATTACAGAAGCATACAATTGATGAGCTAATGCAGATCGAGAAAACCAACTGGATTGACAACCTAAGAGCATTAGCAACCATTTCAGTTATCATATTACACGTTGCTGCACCAATTTTATACCAATACAATAAAGTTTCAATTGATATTTGGTGGATTGGCAATTTTTTTGATGCGAGCATGCGCTTTGGCGTACCTATTTTTTTAATGATAACCGGGGCATTGATATTACCGAAAACTTATCCTATCTCACAATTTCTAAAGCAAAGAGCGAGTAAAATTATACTGCCTTTTTTATTTTGGAGCTTTGTTTATATCATCTATAATCTATCCAATTCTCACGAAATCAGTTTTATTGAAACTGGAAAATATATCCTATATAAACTAAAAAATGGTGCAGCTTATCATCTTTGGTACATTTATATGCTTGTAGGCATCTATTTGTTTCTACCAATTATTGGGAAGTGGATTGTGAATAGTACAAAACAAGAAGTTACTTATTTCATCGTTATTTGGTTGGTAGTGATGGTGATTAACATTCCTATACTCCTACCATTTAAACCTAACATCAATTTTAATTACTTTGCCGGTTATTTAGGATATCCAGTTTTAGGTTATTATTTGGCTCATCAAATTAAGCCTAACAAGTCCAATATCACCGCTGTATTACTTATTGGTATAGGAACATTAATAACATTAATTGGCACCTATTTCATTAGTCTTTCGCAACAAGCTTTCAACTCAGTGTTTTACAGTTTTTTAACTCCAAATGTATTAATTACTGCCATTGGAATTTTTTTGCTTTTCAAACAAACCACGATAAAAAGCAATAAGATCAACTTCTTGATCAAGGCAATTAGCAAGCATAGCTACGGAATTTATCTTAGCCATGTTTTTGTTTTGCTATGGTTATCGCGATTCAAAATCACCTGGGATTTTGTTCATCCAGCAATTGGCATTTTAACTACATCAGCACTTTGTCTAACAATTTCTTTGTTGATCACCTTTATGCTTCGTAAAATCCCATTCGGAAAACATATTGCTGGCTAAAATCAAAAAAAAATGTATGAAAATGCGTTCCATAACGCATTGTCACGCAATAAAAAGTGTTAATTCCCAAGGAAAGATTAATTTTGTAAAACTTAAACATTTTGATGTTTACAAATTAGTAATCGCATTTTTTTATTGAATGAAGACAAGTATTGATATTAAACTTAATTTTTTCCCTTTGGCTTGGTTTTTATACTTTGTAGAACCAATTATTGAAATAAACGGCGAAAAGCATAAAAAAGAATGGGGTAGGCATCGTCTTGAACTCACCCCGGGAAAGCATTTAGTACGCATCTACTTTTCGTACATGGGAAAAACCGAATGCGGTTTAAATCAGGTTGAGTTTCAAGTTAAAGCAGGAGAAACAAAGAATATCTCTTATTATATGCCTCCGTTTCTGTTTTCAAAAGGTAGAATTAAAATTTAGAGCAACAACTCAATTTCACAAGCTCTTAAACAGTTATAAACCTTAAAGGATTTTGACTTTTTCGAAAATCTTTCGAGCTTAAAAACATTGAAAAAGCGTGACAAACATAATTGTCACGCTTTTTAGTCATTAATTAGTAAAAAAATTAAAAAATAAAACTAACTTAGAGTAAACAATTTATGGCGGAACCGAAAAGCCAATAGAGTAGGGTAACTTAAACCAAAAAAACACACTAAAAATGGATGCAGCAAAAGTAGACATGTTCATCATGTCAAATGGTAAATTTTTTGAAAGCCATCAAGTACCACAACTTAGAGAACGTCTTTTAAATTTGGATGATTCTAAATGGGGATTAATTCAAACAGTACAATTCAAAGACCCAACAACGAGCTTAATTTTTTCTCTGTTAGGTGGTGGATTAGGGATTGATAGATTCGTGATTGGCGATACAGGACTTGGCATTGCCAAACTTTTAACCTGTGGAGGAATAGGAATTTGGACTATCATAGATTGGTTCATGATTATGGGTGCTACGCGTACAAAAAATATGGACAAAATACAACAGTTTTTGTATTAATGCATTTGAGCAGGGGCAAGTTATATACAATCGTATCAATAGCATGCTTGACAGGGTATATTTGGCTGTTTTGTAATTTAAAATCAGCACAAAACACTATAAATAATCATAGTGTATGTTTAATTAAAAATATTTCAAATATACCCTGCCCTTCCTGTGGCACCACAAGATCGGTGGTTTTTTTGTGGCGAGGAAAATTGATAGATGCGCTATTAATTAACCCTTTTGGTTTATTACTATCAGCTATGATGTTGGCGTTTCCTATTTGGTTGATATTTGATCTAATTACCAAAAAACAAACATTTTTAATTTTTTATCATAAAACAGAACAGTTTTTCAAAAAACCAAAAATTGCAGCGATTGCAATCTTTTTAGTTTTATTAAATTGGGGTTGGAACATTTATAAAGGACTATGATAAGTAATATTCCATTTGACTATCCGCCTGGAGAGCACGAAACTGAAAAAGCCTCCTACAGCTACTTAATGTCGCTAATTGCAGCAATTGCGGGCTTACCATTGCCCATCATAAATTTATTAGCTACAGCTTTCTTCTACTTGGCAAATAAAAAAAGCACTTATTTCGTAAGGTGGCATTGCACGCAAGCTTTACTTTCTCAAATTTCTTTATTATTTGTTAATAGTTATGGGTTTTGGTGGACTATATCAATAATTTTCACAAAAGAAGAAATTTCAAACCATTATATCGCCTACCTAATTACAGCATTCATGTTCAATATCATCGAATTTATTGTTACCATTTATACTGCCATTCAAACCAGAAAGGGAATACATGTCCAATGGTGGTTTTATGGCAGTCTAACTAATTTAATTTGTAAACCATAACATGAAAAAGACATCAATACAAGGCTTATCAATAGTTTTTTTATTTGTTTCGATGCTATTTTTATGTAATCAAATAAATTGGATGCAACTTTTTAGCATCAAAGCAACAACCGCTAAAACAGAAGAAAAACTGGGCGAATTATTTTGGGGTATTTATCAAAAAGCTGAAAAACAAAACGATAAAAAATTTGCGAATCAAGTGCTGGATAGTTTAGTAAATCAGCTTTGTAAAAACAATAAGATTAAAAGAGCAACCATTAAGTTACATATCATAACAAAAAATGAGGTCAATGCCTTTGCACTCCCCAATGGACATTTAGTTGTTTACACTGGATTAATTGCTAATTGCAAAAACCAAGAAGAGCTTAGTGGGGTAATAGCACATGAAATTGCACATATTGAGTCGAATCATGTAATGAGTAAACTCACTAAAGAAATTGGTTTAACCATGTTGATTTCCATGACAACTGGAAACACTGGGGCAGAAAGTATTAAGAACGCTATAAAATTATTATCATCATCTGCCTTTGATAGGAAGTTAGAGAAAGAAGCTGACATCAAGGCTGTAGATTATTTATGCAATGCTAAAATAAATCCTGAAGCTTTTGCCAATTTTTTATACAGACTTGCTGAGGAAGAAAATTCGACTTCGAAATACCTATCTTGGATAAGCACACATCCCGAATCTAAAAATAGAGCCGAATACATCATCGCCTACAGCAAAAACAAAAAAATAAAATACAAATCTATCCTCACCAAATCAACTTGGTTAGCTTTAAAAAACAACTTAGCTAATTAATTTTTTATCAAATAGCTGGAGATAAAAAAAGGATTTCAGCAATGCCAAAATCCTTCACAATTTATATTTGATTTTTGGTTTAACGCTCGGCCAAGATAAAAATTTGAGTCATAATGTTCCAATTTCCGTCGTTTTGGCGTTCCCAAATAAAAATATAGTTAAAGCTTTCTCGTAAATCAGTTGTGTAATCAATGGTAGCCAAACCAAAGGTATACGCTAAGTCGCCACCCAAAGCTTTGTCATAACCCATAGTTTTCAAATTGATTTTATCAATCATTCTGTTGTTAAAAGCTTGGATATTTTCTTTACCTACAATGGCTTCAGTACCGGGAAATAATAAACGAGCATCCTTGTTAAGAAAACCTGCAAATGCACTTGGCCCAAAAGATTTTAGCGTAGTATTTAATGTTTTTTCTGTTGTGTTTATAATTTCTCTGTTGGCTTTCAAATCTTTTTCGCTAGCAAATTTAGGCGTATAAAAATCTTTAGGTTCAACCACAACTTGTTCAGCTTTGACTAAAGATTTATTGGTTTCGGTACCTAAATCTAAAATCAGTTCCCATTTTCCGTTTCGGCCACGCCAAACAGAAAGGTAATGACCATAGCTTTTTTGTGGGCCATCTACCATATAATTACCCGTTGTAAAACCCCAATCATGGCTCCTCGAAATACGTGCATAGGTTGGTGTCCAACTAATATTTTTTTGGTCGGGCGCCGTAGCATAAAACTTTTTAGCATTTATAGGATTTGGTCTAAACACTAAAGCATCTTGGGCAGCAAATTTTTCAAAAGCTGCTTTAACTCCGTTTTTCGCTACTTCATTGGCAAAGTCTTTCTCGGCATTTACCAAAGATTTTGTAGTTCCCTCCGACTTTTGTGCATAAGCAAATGTGCTAAAAGAGGCGACTAAAATTGTATAAATAATTTTTTTCATCTTCATAATTTAATAAGCTAATATAAGGATTGATATACAAATACTACAAAGTTGTAGAACACAAAAACTAAGGATTTTAATTTTCTCTATAAATAGTTTCTAAAATGGTCTGCCCAACGGCTTTAAGTGTGTTTCGATCTATGTTGTTTAAGTTATCCAGTTGTGTGTGCCAATTGATGTAAAAACCACTAGCATCAGCGTAATGGATAATATCGACGCAAGGAATTCCAGCTTGATTTACCCAAAAATGATCGTCGATTAAACTTCCGGAAGTTACATTGATAAAATAGGCCGAGTAACCTATTTCATTGCCAATATCCCAAACCTTTTTAACAATAGCAGGCGCATATTTCCTTGAAATTTCATCTTGTGTAAATTGCGCATTTCCGCCACCTACCATATCTAAATTTATAGCGTACAATGGTTTATAATTCTTTTGATGCAAGTTTTTTGACCAATATTGAGAGCCTATGCACCAGGTGGTTTCATTTGGGGTTTCATCGTTTGCCTGGCCGTAATCTTCTATGTCCCATAAAACAAAATCTACCCCAACATTTGGGGCTTTTAACTGAATTTGGCGAGCCATTTCTAGCATTACTGCCACCCCACTTGCCCCATCATTTGCTGCATCAAAAGGTTTGCTACGCATGCTACTATCAGGGTCTTGATCCGAAAAAGGACGAGCGTCCCAATGGGCAGAAACAAGTACCCGTTGTGTTTTTTCGGGATTAAACGCTGCGATGATGTTTTTTAGCCGATGTGTTTTTCCATCGTAGGTTTTTGCAGGAGCTTCTTGCACGGTTACATTTGCTCCAAAAGATTTAAATTTTTGAACCAGATAAGCAGCACATTTGGCATGGGCCGAAGTTGAGGGAATGCGTGGGCCAAAATCTACCTGCGCTTTGGTATAAGCAAAGGCACTATCGGGACTAAAATCGGGAGAAACAAGTTTAACAACGACTTCAGTTTCGATTTGTTGCTGATTTTGATTAGAATTACACGCGGCTAAAATTAGAACAACAAACAAAAAAGATAATTTTTTCATAACGGCTGTAATTAAACTTTACTCCAAGTAGTTCCATCTTTACTATCTTTGAGTTGGATACCAATATTTTGCAATCCGATTCTAATTTTATCAGAGGTGGCGTAATCTTTATTTTCTTTGGCATCTTTGCGCAAATCAATCACCATATCTAAAACCGAATTGAGCTCGGTATTGCTCGTTTCCTCATCCTTTAAACCAAAAACATCAAACACAAAATCGTTGATTAATGTTTGGAGTTCATCAAGTTCAGTAGCAGAAATTTTTAAACTTCCATCGTAAACAGAGTTGATGATGCGAGCAGCTTCAAACAATTCGGCAATGACTACCGGACTATTAAAATCGTCGTTCATTGCATTTATACAGTTGTTGCGCAGCGTTTCAATTTTCACATCGCTAATTTCGCTAGCAGTTAATTTTGGTAAAAGTGCAACCGCGTTCATCAATCGTCTAAATCCTTTTTCCGAAGCGTCTAAAGC
>CANHHZ010000061.1 GCA_947460275.1 Sphingobacteriaceae bacterium
GTATAAGTTTTAATTGCTTATTGTTTTTAAGCCCTCCTTGGCTTCTTTTTCAATAGTGTTTTCGTATTCATGATCTTTCATGTTTAAAGCTATTGAATAACTCAGCTTTGCTTTGGTGGGGCTGTTTTTCCTTTCGTATATTTTTCCCATTTGTATGGCTGCCTTTGCGGCAAAATAATACTTTAAATTTTTCCCTAAATTGATAGCATTTTGGTAATTATTTAAGGCAATGTCTTCTTTTCCAAGCTCATCATTTATTCTTCCAAGGCGATAAAAGTATTCTGTTTTGTCTTTTAGGGTAGCAAAGTCTTCGGCTTCGTTGTTGACCAACATGGTTAACGCTTTGTTATAATAACCACCATCAAAAAGCAATCTTGCTTTTAATAAAAAAAGGTTGGGTTTGGGCGCATTGGCTTCGTTTAAAGCTTGTTCATCTCTAGATTGGTAAGTATACCCATTGCTTTTGGTTTTTGCCATCAACACTAAAAAATTTGGTTCTTCATTTTTAAGCAGGGCAATCCACCCTAAATGTAAATAAGCATCTTTTATATAGTTTGAACCCATGTTTGTTTGTAAAAACTTATTAAAATAGGTTTCTGCCACTTCAAGGTCGAGTTTGTTTAGTTTGGCAATGCCCATTAAATAATCTAAATAGGGGAAGGGCTGATAAATAGCGCCAGAAGGCTTATTGTTTAGTATATCGATCGTTTCATCGTTGTGAGCTGTTCGAGCAGAAACATAAGCCCGCAGATAGGTTTTCATTAGGCTGCTGTCTGCAATGCGATTGGTGTATTTTAAAGTTTTTGTATAGGCTTGATTGCTGTGCGCTACATCAGATAACACATACGCGTAGTAAAAAACAGTTTCTTCGTAAAAAGGTTCAAAAGTAGATTTTGGAAGGTTTTCTACGAGTTTTTCCAAAAGGTTTAACCCTGTTTGGATATTCCCTTTGATGCCAAAAGCAGCCAATGTCGATTTCAGAAAACCATCGGGTAGGGCGCCCATTACTGCATTGATAAGCCCAATGCCTTTACTATTGAGATGAAAGCCCGGAAACTTTTTGCTGTTTTCTTGGAGTTGGTTGTTGGCCCTATTAATTTCTCTTGCTGCGGTATAATATTCGCCATAGCGCCCCCTAATTAGGGCCCATTGTAGATTAATTTCGGCTTGTGCATATAAAAAATATGGTGAATTTTTATCGTCTTCGCTAATTTGCTCAAGCCTAATGTTCTTGTTTTTTTCTAAACGCTCAAACTCTATTTTACTTTGGTTGGTGAGTAAGTAAAAATAATCGATGTAGTTTTCTAAAAGCGGTACAATAGAATTGTTTGGATGCACTTTTCTCTCAATAGCAATTAGTTGTCGGGCAGTATTGAGTTTAAGTTCAAAAATGTTCTGATAGGCCTTTAAACAGTTAGAGTTAAAATCGAAATTGCCAAAACTGTAAAAAGGAAGCGAAAATACAAAGAAGAGGAATATGTGTTTAAGAAAAAATAGAATGCTTTTTTGCATAAGATAGCGGCCAATTATTGGTTTAAGGTAGTTATTTTATACTAACGAACCAAAAAGCACATTTGTTTTTATGTTTTTTTAAACGTTCCTTTTCTTAGTAAAGCATCTAAATAAATAAGCGCTAAAACTAGGTCTAAAAATAGGAATATTTTTAGCGATGTTGGATTGATATATTTGTGGATGGCGAATGAAAAATTAAGTTTTGGCATCGAAAAATTTTTGTTTAAATTGCTTATAGCTATGGCATAGCCTAATATAAAAAGGATGGCACAAATAAATAAAGCTCCTATACCATAAATTATTTTGTGATTGATTTTTGTTTGCATTGCTACCGGCTTAAGTTCCAAGTTAACCTTGTCCATTACGTTTCGGGTAAAAGACATAGATGGTTCTTCAAACTCAAGCTCGATAAGCTGTTGGCTTACCACAAGCAAGCTTTGATAAAGCAAATTGTATTCTTTATCACGAGCTATTTTAGTCTCAATTATAGTTTTTTCGGCTAACGAGCAGTTACCGTCTATATAATTCAAAATCTCTTCTTCTATTGTGCTCATATCAGTTCGTTTACTTCGTCTTTCAACAAATATTTTAATTTATCTTTTAGCCTAAGCCTGGCTCTAAATAGTTTCACTTTTACTGTTTTCGCCTCCATGTTTAATGCTTGCGCAATTTCCTCCAAGCTTTGTTCTCCTTTATAAAACAAGGTAATAATGGCGGCATCATCTGGTAAAAGCAGCGTAATTGCGTGATTTAAATAAACGTAGGCAGATTTTTTTTCAATCAAATTGGCATCAAAATTTGTTCCGCTATTCGCAATTTGCAAAACGTTTTCATCGTCGTTTATTGATTGTGTAGTTAATTTTTTTTTGCGCAAAAAAGTCATTGCGCTAGTGTACGTGATGGAGTATAACCAGGTAGAAAACTTCGCTTTTTGCTTAAATGTTCCTAATGCCCGATAAGCTTTAACAAAACAATCTTGTGCAATTTCTTCAGCATCTTCCCTGTTTTTTGCAAAGCGCATGGCTAAAGTAAACACAAAGGGTTGATGACGCTTTACCAACACTTCGTATTGCGAGGTTTGACCCACAAGAACTGCGTTTATTAAAGCTAAATCTGTTTCGTTTTGATGCATACCATGTTTTAGACGACGGGTATTGAGGTGGGGTTACACCAATTTACAAATAAACCTTGGCGAAACTTATAAGCTAATTAAAAATTTAGGAGTTTGGTGTAACCTATTTTTTTTGCCTGTAGTCAAAGTATTCAGAACCTAGTTCTAAGTACAATAAATGTTAACGATTAAAAAATAAAAACATGGAAGAAGTTTTAGTACCCATTACCTTATTCATTAGCACATTTGCAATGATTTTCGGAATTAGATATTTCTCTAACAAAGAGAAAATGGCGATGATAGAAAGAGGGATAGACCCTGGTATAAAGAAAGTAACGCCTAAGCCTTTTATAAGCCTAAAATTTGGACTGTTACTTGTAGGGGTTGGTTTGGGTCTTTTGGTAGCTTTGTTTACCGTTAGAGGGCTTTTTAGCAATGAAATGACCCACGGTGAAGAAGGTCAAGCGGTAGCGGTTTATTTTGGTTGTATTGGGATTTTTGGCGGATTGGGATTAATTCTGTCTTATTTCGTAGAGAAAAAATGGTTGGATAAGCATTAAAATAAGATATAACTAACCCTAAAACATATCTTGTTTTAGGGTTAGTTTAATTATGCATTATTTTTTTGTAAAGTAAATGGGTAACGCAACTTGTGTAGTATCCCATGCTATAATTAACGTTGCTCCATCAGGCATGTCAGTAAAAGTCATCGAAAAAATTTCGATTGGTTTCTCTAAAGTTACTTTAGGAACCTCTACTCTTACCACATCTTTCTCTTCATTGTAGCTAAAAACACCCCATCTATCTGTTTGTTTATTTACAATAATGGTCCATTTGTCTTTACTTGGAATAGCAAACAAGCTATATTTTCCTGGTTTTATTTTTTTATTTCCAATAGTTACAGTTTCCCAAAAATTAATTTCAGTGGTTTCGTTTGCTCCTAGCCTCCAAACTTTGTCAAACTGCTCTAAAACGCCGAAAATTTCTCTTCCCTTTTTTGAGGGGCGAGAATAGAGCACTTTGATGATTGGCATATCGGCATTGTCTTTTTTTACTTTGGCAGCATTTACCGGATAATACAAGACGTCCATCGGACTGGTATCTAACGCCGTAAATTTTATGCCGCCTTCACTTTGGGCATTAGCGATGAGGCTAAAAAACGCCAAAATAAGACATAAGCTTAATTTTCTCATATCAACAATAGGTTTAAATTAGTAATGACGTCCTTTTACAACGTTCTTTAAAAACAAAGCAGCTAAAATTACACCAACAATAGCTCCTAAAAGAATGTAACCAAAGTTAGTAGTAACGGCTAATACTGCTAATATTCCTGTAACCATCCCTAAAACGTACCAAACCCATTCAAAATTGTTTTTATTTTCTTGTGTGCTCATTTTTTAAATATTTATGCCAAAGGTAAATATTTATTTAAAAAAAATGGGGTTTTACAGGTTAACAAAACTATTTTTTGTGAAACCCTTAAATGCGCTATCATTTTATTGTAAAAGCATTGGTGTTAAACCAAAATTAATTGTAGTTAATAATACTATCCAAACAGTACATTAAAACTGGGTGAAACTAAGGTTTTAATAACCGCTTAACGGTAACCAGCTCATAACCAGACTGCTTAAGGTGCTCGATTATATTTGGTAAAGCATGGTACATCTTATCTGTGCGTTTGGGGTCTACACCAATATGAAAAAGGAGAATAAAGCCGTTTAGGCCTGTTAGGGAGCTTTTCTCGTAATCGAGAATAGATTGATAGATTTGGGCGGTACTTTTATAAGATTTACCCATCTCTGGATACGTATAATCGGCATTGGCGTTTGTGCCCGGCGAAAAGTTAATGAGGGTAAGCCCCATGTTTTGAGTCCAGTTTGCAATGGTTTCATTGTACCATTCGTAAGGAGGTAAAAAATATGTTGCATCAGTTTTTGTGATACCAAAGGCTTTCATTGCGTTGTAATTTTCTTTCAAATCTAGGGTAAACTGATTTTTGGTAACCAAAAGGCTGTCTCTTTTAATCCAATCGTTGTACAATAAATGTTGATTAGAATGTGCGCCTAAATAATTTTTGTTGTTTTTTAACGTGCGTATTAAGGTCTTGAATTTTGGGTTTCTATAAAACCTTCCAGTAAAAAAGAAAGAACCCGGCACATTTTGTTCGCTTAGTGTTTTGTTTATGCTTAAACCCCCATCGGCAAACTCGTCTCCGGTAAACACCAACGCAACTTTTTTTGTTGTCGTGTTTCCTCTAATAATGGCTCCCTTATAAGTTTGTGTTGGCGCAATTGCTGCGGGTGCTTTACTATCAAATGCTGCTAAAAGGTAAATTAAAGAAGCTGTACCGTCCATCGTAGGTTCGTTGGTACTGTAATCTCCATAATCGTCATGATAAACCACTAAATCGCTTTGAAAATTTGCATACTCATCGTCATTTGCCAATTGTATTCCTATTAAATTTTTATAGATGCTTGAATATACCGGACCATCAACTAATCCACCGTCTATACTAAAATTTTTAAGGTGTGTAAATGCCGAATGTGGGTCTTGGGGTGTGTCTGCCCAGTTGGGTAATCCGAAAACCATACTTGTCCCCCATGGGTTGCAACCAAAAAGCCAATCAAAATTAGCTTGTTCTAATTCGGAAAAAGTAGTGTCGCCACTTAACTCTTTGTACCACAGGCATTGTTGGGTAAACGCAACGGTTAAATTGTTGCTACACCAAATAAAAGGAACACCCCTATAAAAAGCGTTATTTTTAGCCCTGTTCCAAACCTGTATAATACCTTGCTTGTAATAATTAATCAACTGCGTTTTGGCCGATCCAGTTGTTTGTTTTGCCAGTTCGTAATGGCCAACATTTACAAAAGGATAATATTGGTAATGGTTGGCGGTGTCTTTGGTTATCCAAGGCGTAATAGACTCTTGTTGGGCGTAACTTAGTGCGGTGGTTAAATTGGCCTTCTTTCCTGTGGCTATAGTTGCATAGGCTAACTCCATATCGTCTACCCAATTGTCTTCGGCATAAATATAAGGAGACCTTACCGATACGGTTTGGGTAACCCCTTTTTTTATATTGGCGTAGGCCAATGCACTTTTGGCTTTTGCTGAAAGAAGGTTGGCGTAGGTTTTATCTGACAAAGCAAATATTTTAGCGCCTAAAGCAAAAGCACTTGTAAGCTTAGCTGCTGTAGAGCTTGTGCCGGTTGTGTTGTTCATAAATTTTCCACGTTGTTGTGGTTCGCCATTTATAAAATATAGCGGTCGCTCAAATCCTTTTCCATATTGATTGTCTTCTTTTGGCATGCGCATGCTGATGTGGTCGCGGTCATCAGCCAGTTGGTTAAACATTATATTTTCTCTTGGATGCATTTTTAGCAGCCACTGTAAGCCCCATTTTGCTTCGTCTAAAACATCAGCCACTCCGTTTTTGCCAGCTAGTCCGTTGGCTTTATTTTCATCTTTAAAGGCATTTGGAAAGTCTCTGTAAGCCATTAACAAGTTGTAAGTTGCATTTGCCGATGTAGTAGCATATTGCAAATAGTCGCTAGCATCATGCCATCCTCCCGAAGCATCGAAGTGTGTGCTGTCTTTAATACCGGCTTTTTCGCCATATAAAACAAAACCATCGTGGGTGTGGCAACTGTCTTTTAAAAAAGGATTAAATCCGCTTCGTTGTTGGCGCAGGTACCGCAGTGTAAAATCGGCAGTGTGTTGATATACGTTTTCATTGATGATAATTGTTGGAGAAACAACGTTTTCAATGCGAATTAGGTATTTCCCTGGGGTTTGAAAACCCGAAAAGTTTAATCGAGCGGTAGCCAAAAAAGGCCCATAAGCGCCAAAAGGCTCAATATTTGACGATGTATAAACAACTTTCTGGCTGGCTTCGTCTATCAGTTCAAATTTTTGAGGCATATAGTTTTTCTGGCTCGCCCATATGGCCACTTTGCTAGATGTGGGCTTGTATCCCAATAAATTTATTCTTACCCAGCTGTCAGAAGAGGTAACGGAAGGGTGTGGCAAATAAAAAGAGGATAAAGAAGCAACGGCTGTAAATAAGCCAACGGCGAAAGCTAAAAATTTGCTCATATTACAAGGTTTGATATGACTAAATATGCTTAATGTTTTGTGCAGTTCAAAAACAAAACAGTCCCGACGATAAGCCGGGACTGTTTTTCCCAAAAAATTAACATTTTACAAAACTTCCTTACAAAAAAATTTTGCGGTACTTTTATTAAAAATAATAGTTTAACCTTTAATGGTATACAAGGTATAATTAATTTACAAAAATTCAAAATTTAAAGTAAAATTTGTTTCGAAGCTTAATATTTTGGTTGTTAAATTTCAACTGCGTATTTTAAGGGAAAGGCAAGCGCCACAACTAGTAAGTGATTGTGAAACCGTTTTTAATGAAGAATTAATTTCGCATTATACATTATTCTTTCGTTTCCATTTTATAAGGTAAAGGATATAGGTGTTTTGCTGCCTTTTTTAAAACATTAAGGTTGTTGTTTAAAAGCACCAATTGTAGCGTCTAGAAAAAAAAGAATGATGCTTTGAACGCTGAAGATGTAAGAGGGATTAATTTTGTTACTTTTTAGCGTGAGTTGACACAACGCTTTGCTCTACAAAAACTTCAGCACCCATTAAACGAAAAGTATCAGTAAGCTTTTGAAAAATTGGCTACTTTTACGGTTGATGGGTTTGTAAACACAAACACCAACTTAGTATAAATATAACATGTATTTGAAGGAGATTAAACAAATGGAACTAAATTGGCGATATAAGAGCTTTGAGGATTTAACCGCTCAAGAGGTTTATGCGATTTTGCAATTGCGTAGCGAGGTTTTTGTAGTGGAACAAAATTGTGTTTACCAAGATATCGACGGAAAAGACCAAAAGTCTTTTCATTTGATGGGTTGGGAGGGCGGAGATTTGGTTGCATATTGCCGATTGGTAAAACCGGGGGTTTCATTTGTTGAGGCGAGTATAGGCCGTGTAATTACTTCGCCAAAATATAGGGGTAATGGTTTTGGTATTGCGCTGATAGAAAAAGCTCTTGCGCAAATAGTTGAAACTTTTGGCGTTGGCGATATTAAAATTGGTGCTCAACTTTATTTAAAGAAGTTTTATGGTTCTTTTGGTTTTGTACAAACCAGAGAAATGTACTTGGAGGACGATATACCGCACATTGAGATGTTGCTTGCCGCAAAGACCTAACAAAAAAAGCGCCGCTATTGGCGGCGCTTTTTTATTATAATTTACAAAAACTTATTTTAAATCGAAACGGTCTAAGTTCATCACCTTGTTCCAAGCGTTAACAAAATCGTGAATAAATTTTTTGTTGCCGCCATTTTCTGCATACACTTCGGCTAAAGCCCTAAGCTCTGAGTGAGAACCAAAAATTAGATCTGCTCGAGTAGCTGTCCATTTTGTGTTTCCAGTGCCACGGTCTTTCCCCTCAAAAACCTCCCCAGTATGGTCAATTGCTTTCCATTCTGTACCAAGATCTAATAGGTTTACAAAAAAATCGTTGCTAAGCACTTCTGAATTTTTGGTAAACACACCGTGTTTTGAACCATCGTAATTTGTGTTAAGCACACGCATGCCACCCACTAAAACGGTCATTTCTGGCGCAGTTAAAGTTAACAATTGCGCTTTATCTACTAAAAGAGCTTCTGTGGTAGAAAAACAAGAGGCAGCCTTATAGTTTCTAAATGCATCCGCTTTTGGTTCTAAAACCTTAAACGACTCGAAATCAGTTTGTTCTAACGTTGCGTCAGTTCTGCCTGGTTTAAAAGGAACACGATATTCGTGACCAGTATTGGAAACTGCTTTTTCAATTCCTGTACAGCCGGCTAAAACAATAAGATCGGCCAATGATATTTTTTTGTTGGCTGTTTGTTTGTTGTTAAAACTTTCTTTAATTTTTCCCAAAATGTCCAACACCTTGTTCAGTTGATCAGGATTGTTTACCTCCCAATTTCTTTGTTGAACAAATCTTATGCGAGCACCGTTTGCGCCGCCTCTCAAATCTGAGCCCCTAAAGGTAGCAGCCGAAGCCCAAGCGGTAGAAACTAGTTCGGAAATAGACAAGCCAGAAGATAAAACCATTGCTTTAAGTTCGGCAATGTCTTGTTCGTTTACAAGCTCGTGATCTAGTGCAGGAACTGGGTCTTGCCATATCAAGTCTTCACTAGGTACTTCTTTTCCAACATACCTAGATTTAGGCCCCATATCTCTATGTGTCAGTTTAAACCAAGCTCTTGCAAATGCATCTTCAAACTCAGAAAAATTTTCTAGATATCTTTTTGCAATGGGCTCATAAATAGGATCCATTTTTAACGCCACATCAGCAGTGGTCATCATTGGTGCGTGTCTTTTTGAAGCATCATGCGCATCTTCGACTAAGCTTGCCGCCGATTCGTCGCTTGGAGTCCATTGAAAAGCACCAGCTGGACTTTTTGTAAGTTTCCAATCAAATTTAAAGAGGGTTTCTAGGTAACCATTATCCCAAGTTGTTGGGTTTGGCTTCCAGGCGCCTTCCACACCACTAGTAGTTGTGTCGCCAGCTTTGCCAGTGCCGAAACTGTTTTTCCACCCTTTGCCCATCTCCTCAATGCTTGCTCCTTCTGGTTCGCGGCCTACCAATGCTGGGTCGCCAGCGCCGTGCGACTTACCAAAGGTGTGCCCTCCAGCAACCAATGCTACTGTCTCCTCATCATTCATCGCCATTCTGGCAAATGTTTCTCTGATATCTTTTCCCGAAGCAATAGGGTCTGGCACGCCATTGGGGCCTTCAGGATTAACGTAAATGAGCCCCATTTGAACTGCGGCTAATGGATCTTCTAGCTCTCTTTCTCCGCTGTATCTTTTGTCGCCCAGCCATTCGGTTTCTGTACCCCAATAAATATCTTGTTCTGGCTCCCAAATATCTTCACGACCACCAGCAAAGCCAAAGGTTTTAAAACCCATAGATTCTAGCGCACAATTTCCAGCTAAAATCATCAAATCTGCCCACGACAAGCTATTGCCATATTTTTGTTTTATTGGCCAAAGCAACATGCGGGCTTTGTCTAAATTGCCGTTATCTGGCCAACTGTTTATTGGCGCAAATCTTTGGTTGCCTGTGCCGCCGCCGCCTCGTCCATCAGATATTCTGTAAGTACCCGCACTGTGCCAAGCCATACGAATAAATAGGGGCCCATAATGCCCATAGTCTGCTGGCCACCAATCTTGCGAATCGGTCATCAAGGCAAATATGTCTTGTTTAAGCCGCTTCAAATCTATTTTTTCAAAGGCTGCTGCATAATCGAAGTCTTTGTCTAAAGGGTTGGACAAAGAAGAGTGTTGTCTTAAAATATTAAGATTTAACCTGTTTGGCCACCAATCTTTATTTGTTGTACCACCAATAGGATGATTTTTTGTTGCACCATTGTGGTTAAAGGGACATTTGTTTTCGCTAGTACTGCTCATATAATGTTTATTTTTTATAGGATAATTTTAATTATTTTGAATTTTTGCCAGCATAAAAACCAGCATTACAAACTTAAGCACAAAGCGTACAA
>CANHHZ010000062.1 GCA_947460275.1 Sphingobacteriaceae bacterium
GCAACAACTGTATTGTTGGCAAAGTAAAAGGTAGAAATGGTTTGTTGTTTATCTATTTTGTTTTTTGTAGTTTTTAAATTAGCTGTTTTGTTTGCGCTTTTTTCAGCAAACATGCTTTCAATTTTACGTTCCCTTTCTTGCAAAGGTAAGTTGGCCAACATTTGCAAAGTATCTTGTTCGGCTATGATATCAAGCCTTTTTGTTAGGTGTTCTAAATTTTTTGCTTTCTTGGCAACTGTTTCGTAGTTAGGATATTTTTGAGGTAATGTTATTGCAGCACTATCGTAATACAGTTTTGCCTTTGCATAATTGCGAAGGTCTTTGAAATTTAAGTCAGCTATTTTTAGATAAGAAATGCCTTTTTGGTAAAGGTTAGACGTACTATTTGCTGCCGAAAGTTTATAATATTCTTCGGCTTTGGTATAAGCCTTGTCATCATAATAGTCTTGTGCAACTTCATAATAAATTTTATCTGTGTAATCTATGTTTTTGTCGTCTTTTAATAAAGATAATAGTTGTTTTTTTCTGTTTGTTCCTTGATCTTTTTGGATATCGTAAATTCTCAGTTTGCTTAGCTTGGCATTAAAGTACATCTCAAATGGCGCATTGCTATTTTCGACCATAGTGTAATATCTTAAACTAGGATTATAGTCCTTCTCATATTCGTAAAGTTGTGCTAATATAAAAGGCCAACGCGTTCTACTTTCAATTTTATTGGTTTCTTTAATTGCCCTTTCGAGATAATTTATGGCTTTTTTGTAGTCTTTGGCATAAATATTTAGCTGAGCAAGCGTAGCAAAGGCATCTGCTTTTTGTCTTTTTACAGAGTCTAATGTAAGTGTTACCGTATCCACTACTTTTGTTGCAGCGGTATAATTTTTGAGCTGCATTAAACTACGTGATTTCCAGTTTAGGGCAGTTAAAACTACATTTTTATCTTTTTTGTACGCTCTTGTCAAATAATCAAAAAACTCGATAGCGGTAAAGTAATTTCCTTGATAAAAATTTGTTTTTCCTAAAAAGGTATAGGCTTCGTCCAGGTAATTGCTCAAGCTTTTATCGCTGATAATGGCTTGAGCCTTTTTATTAATTTCTTCTAACTCTGGAACTGAGATAGGGTTAGCGTCAGATGAAAGAAAATCTATCGGTTCTGGAGCAATATAAACGGGTAAAATATTGTCAAAATCATCTTTATAGGTTTCTCTCAAATTTTCTTGATAAGTTTCGAGTAAAACATTTGCGTTGTAGATATAATTATACCTAGCAGAGAGATTTTGTAAAGCTCTGTTTGTTGCATTGTTTTTTTGTGAGGAACATCCCCAAAAAACAAGCATTGCAAAGCAAGATAAAACGATAGTTGAAGAATATTTAAAAAATTTGTTCAAGTATTTTAAGGTTATTTGTAGTTTTACAATATACTAAATATATGCAAAAATATTTTATTCGGCTGTAATATCTCAATATTTGGGTATTATTTTTATTTAGATTTTTTCTATGGCAGGTTCTAAACACGATAAAAAGTTAACAGCAGCAAGCAATTTTATTAAATATGCGAGTGTTGGATTTCAAATGTTGGCTGTAATAGGTGTTTTTACATTTGTGGGTCATAAAATTGATGGGAAAAGGAATACGCCACTTTTTACTGCAATATTTGGATTGATAGGCGTAATTATAGCCTTGTACCAAGTTATACGGTCGCTAACTAAAAACAAATCGTAACCCATTTGTATCTTTTAGCTAACTTTGAAAAAAATATAAAATCTTGAGTTTAAAGCGCTTCATTGTTTATTACCTGTTGTACACTGCTTTCTTAGCAGGGATTTCAATTTTATTGCCCGTTTTATTTCCATCAAATAAGTTGTTTTGCAACCAATTTTGGGCAATATTTTCTTTTGTTGCGGTTATTACATGTATTGCATATATTCTAGTGCATTTGGGAATCAAATATCAACCCGAAGCAGGAGTAATGGCTATAATGGCCTCTATTGCTTTTAAAATGCTTTTTTGCTTAACTTTCATTCTTGTTTATGGCTCTAAAGCCAAAGGGATTGGACTAACATTCGCTTTTAATTTTTTTTCTTTATATTTATTGTTTAGCTTCTTTGAAATATACTCTTTGTTGCTTAACTTGCGCCACCAAAATAAATAGTAAAAATCTGCGAGTAAATGGATTGTAGCCACGTTTTTGAGTTTAAGTTTAATAAGTTAATTGTCGTTTTTGCGCTTTTTTCGGCGTTTTTATTCACTAAAGTGAACGCTTTTGCGCAAGTTGATACTGCAAAGGTTGTTCATGATTCTGTTGTTGTCGCCGAACCTCATGCGGCAGCTGCTGCGCATGGTGAGGAAAAGTTTGAGCCTACAAAAGTAATTATGGAGCATATTGCCGATTCGCACATGTGGCATTTGTGGGGACATACTTCACTTCCTTTACCTGTAATTTTGTATACGCCCAACGGTTTAGAGCTGTTTTCTTCTGCTCATTTTCACCATGGGGAAGAGGATTACAAGGGTGCACACCATACTTATCGTTTAGTTGAGGATAAAGTTAAAATAGTTGGCGCTGACGGTAAAATAGATGAAGCTATTTCTGCATCTGTAATCGATTTTTCTATCACTAAAAATGTTGCAGCTATGTTTGTAGCTATTTTTGTGATTTTATCAATTTTTATTTCAGTGGCCAATGCTTACAAAAAAACAGTAGGTAAAGCCCCAAAAGGTTTGCAATCTTTGGTAGAGCCAATTATCATTTTTGTGAGGGATGATATTGCAAAACCAAACATCGGGCACAAATACGCTAAATTTATGCCGTATTTGCTAACCACTTTTTTCTTTATTTGGATTAACAACTTATTAGGTTTGGTGCCTATTTTCCCAGGTGGAGCAAACGTTACGGGTAACATTGCCTTAACTTTTGTAATGGCCTTGGGCACTTTAATTATCGTAAATATCAATGGCAATAAATATTATTGGAAACATATTTTTATGCCAGATGTGCCTTGGTGGTTGTATCCAATTATGATACCTGTTGAGTTGATTGGTATTATTTCTAAGCCTTTTGCATTAATGATACGTTTGTTTGCCAATATTACGGCCGGACACATTATTGTACTCAGCTTAATATCTTTAATATTTATTTTTGAAACTTTGGCTATTGCTCCGGTATCTGTTGCATTCGTTTTATTTATGGATGTTTTAGAATTGTTGGTGGCATTTTTACAAGCCTTTATATTTACATTACTTACTGCTTTATTTATAGGTATGGCGGTAGAAGAACATCATTAACAAGTAACTATTTTTTACAATTATAAATTAAATTAATTATGGTAGGTTCAATCGCGGCAATTGGTGCCGGTTTAGCAGTAATCGGTGCAGGTATCGGTATCGGTCAAGTAGGTGGTAAAGCAATGGAAGGTATTGCTCGTCAGCCAGAGGCTGCATCAAAAATTCAGACTGCAATGATTATCGCTGCTGCCCTTATCGAGGGTGCTGCTTTATTTGGTGTGGTAGTTGCATTATTAGGTAACAATCCTCAATAATCAAAACTGAAAAATTTAGGCTGGGTATTTAACGGTTGGTTAAATACCACAGCCTTTGTAAAAAGATTTAAAAAAATAGTAAAATGGAATTAGTTACCCCAAGTATTGGATTAGTTTTTTGGACAGCATTAGCATTTATCTGCTTGTTAATCTTGCTTAGAAAGTTTGCATGGAAACCTATTTTAGGTGCTATCCACGAACGTGAGCAATTTATTGATGATGCTTTAAACAAAGCAGAATTGGCCAAACAGGAAATGGCTCGTTTAACTTCTCAAAATGAAGATTTAATGAAACAAGCTCGTGCAGAACGCGATGAAATTTTGAAAGAGGCTAAAATACTTAAAGATAGTATCGTAAATGAAGCTAAAACTTCGGCACAAACCGAAGGTGCTAAGCTGATTGAAAAAGCTCGTGTCGAGATTGAAAATCAGAAAAAAGTAGCTTTGGCTGAGTTGAAAGGTCAAGTGTCTACATTGTCTCTAGAAATTGCTGAGCGTGTATTGCGCAGCCAATTAGATGATAAAGCAAAACAACAGGATTTGGTAAACAGCCTGTTAAAAGATGTTGAATTAAATTAAGATCAGATTTGAGACACTAGATTTGAGAGTTGAGACAAACGGATTGAGCAAACAACTCAAATCTCAAATCTCACATCTCACATCTCAAAAGAAAAAATATGTCAAGTAAAGCAGGAGCCAGGTACGCAAAATCATTAATTGATCTTTCTCAAGAACAAAATGTTCTGGAAGAGATTAAAAATGACATGGTCTTATTTGAAAAAGTTGTTGATGACAACAGCGAGCTAGAGGCGATTTTAAAAAACCCAATTGTCCCTTTGGACAAAAAAACAGGTATTTTAAATGATGTTTTTGGCAGCAAAGTGCATCAAATTACCCATAGCTTTTTAAAGTTGGTAGTTAATAAAGGTCGTGCAGGAATTTTGTTTGATACAGCCAAACAATTTATCGAACAATACAACCGTATTAAAGGCATTGTAACTGCTGAGCTAACTTCGGCCATCGCCTTAACTGACGCCGCAAAAACAGAAGTAATAAACTTGGTAAAAAAAGAGTTAGGCGCTAATGAGGTAATTGTTAAAGAGAAAATAAACGCTGACCTAATTGGTGGCTTTGTTTTAAAAGTAGGCGATAAACAATTTGACGCCAGCATTGCCAACGGATTAAATAAACTGAAAAAAGAATTTGCGCAGGGCATTGCTTAATAACAAGCCTAAACAAAAGCTTATTGAAGGATAAATAGAGAGTAAAAGATTTAAATTACACAAAAGAGAATCAAAAATAAAATTATGGTAGAGGTAAGACCAGACGAAGTTTCGGCAATTATCAGACAACAATTGTCAGGCTTTAAATCAGAAGCTGAACTTGAAGAAGTTGGTACCGTTTTGCAAGTGGGCGATGGTATTGCTCGTGTTTACGGCTTAACTAAAGTTCAAAGTGGAGAGTTAGTTGAGTTTGCTAACGGCTTGCAAGGAATTGTATTAAACCTTGAAGAAGATAACGTAGGTGTGGTTTTGTTAGGCCCATCTGACGGAATTAAAGAAGGGGATACCATTAAGCGTACTAAAAAAATTGCCTCAATTAAAGTTGGCGAAGGTATGTTGGGTCGTGTGGTAAACACACTTGGCGAGCCAATTGACGGTAAAGGTCCAATTTTGGGCGAAACTTATGAAATGCCTTTAGAGCGTAAAGCGCCCGGGGTAATTTATCGTCAACCGGTTACAGAGCCTTTGCAAACTGGTATCAAAGCAATTGATGCGATGATTCCGATTGGTCGTGGTCAACGTGAGTTGGTTATTGGCGATCGTCAGATTGGTAAAACTGCGGTTTGTATCGATACCATTATCAACCAAAAAGAATTTTATGAAGCAGGTAATCCTGTTTTCTGTATCTATGTTGCTTGCGGTCAAAAAGCAAGTACGGTAGCTAACGTTGTTCGTACTTTAGAAGAAAACGGTGCAATGGCCTATACAGTTGTTGTGGCTGCTTCTGCCGCAGAACCTGCTCCTTTGCAGTTTTATGCTCCATTTGCGGGTGCTGCAATTGGTGAGTTTTTTAGAGATACTGGTCGTCCTGCATTAATTGTTTATGACGATTTATCAAAACAAGCTGTGGCTTACCGTGAAGTATCTTTGTTATTGCGTCGCCCACCGGGCCGTGAGGCTTATCCAGGTGACGTGTTCTACCTACACAGTCGTTTGTTAGAGCGTGCTGCAAAAATCAACTCAAATGATGAGATTGCACAAGCAATGAACGATTTGCCTGAATCATTAAAAGGTATTGTTAAAGGTGGTGGTTCGTTAACGGCTTTGCCAATTATCGAAACTCAAGCTGGAGACGTTTCTGCATATATTCCAACCAACGTAATTTCAATTACTGATGGTCAGATTTTCTTAGAGTCTAACTTGTTTAACTCAGGTATTCGTCCGGCTATTAATGTAGGTATCTCGGTATCACGTGTGGGTGGTAATGCGCAAATCAAATCAATGAAAAAAGTGGCAGGTACTTTAAAATTAGATCAAGCACAATACCGCGAGTTAGAGGCTTTCTCTAAATTTGGATCTGATTTAGACTCGGCAACTAAGTCTGTTTTAGACAAAGGTGCACGTAACGTTGAAATGCTTAAACAAGCTCAGTTTTCTCCTTTTACAGTAGAAAAACAAGTAGCTATTGTTTACGTAGGAACCAAAAACCTAATGCGTAACGTACCCATAAATAAAGTAAAAGAATTTGAAGCTGAATATCTACAAGCATTAGAAATGCGTTATCCAGAAACTTTAGCTGGCTTAAAAGCTGGTAAGTTTGACGACGAGTTAACTGGTGTTTTAGAAAAAGTTGCAAAAGAAGTTTCAAGTAAATATTAAGTAGAGATTTGAGAAAATAGATATGAGATATGAGATTGAAACGTTAGCGTCTCATATCTCTTGTCTCACATCTCACATCTAAAAGAAAATGGCTAATTTAAAAGAAGTAAGAATTCGTATATCATCGGTACAATCTACTCAGCAGATTACCAAAGCTATGAAAATGGTTTCGGCAGCTAAGTTGAAACGTGCTACCAATGCTATTGTGCAGTTACGTCCGTATGCTAATAAATTGAAAGATATTTTGGGAAATCTTTCTTCGAGTTTAGAAGGTGCTTCATCTCCTTTTACTCAGGAACGTGAGCCTAACAAGGTTTTAATTGTTGTAGTCACTTCAAATCGTGGTTTGGCAGGTGCTTTTAACATGAACGTAATCAAAGCTACAAACAATTTAATTGCCGAAAAATATAGCGAGCAGCTTAAAAAAGGTAATGTTAGCATTGTCGGAATTGGAAAAAAAGGACAGGATTTTTACGAAAAACGTAACTATAATGTAATTGGTAATAACAACGAAGTTTACGCTGCTTTAACTTTCGAAAACGTGACTAAAATTACCGATACGATCATGTTTGCTTTTGAAAAAGGGGAATTTGATAGGGTTGAAGTTGTTTACAACCGTTTTAAAAATGCCGCAGTACAAATTATAACCACCGAGCAATTGTTGCCTTTGCCTAAATCGGAAGCAGTAGTTGAGGTAAAAGCATCAAATATTGATTACATTTTAGAGCCAAACCAAGAAGAAATTGTAACACAATTGATTCCAAAATCAATTAAAATTCAATTGTACAAAGCGGTTTTAGATTCTCACGCATCAGAACATGGTGCTCGTATGACGTCAATGGACAAAGCAACAGAAAATGCTGGAGATTTGTTAAAAGCATTAAAATTAGCTTACAACCAAGCCCGTCAGGCTGCAATTACAACCGAGTTAACCGAGATTGTAAGTGGTGCTGCTGCGTTGAATGGATAAACACCTCTAACCCCCTAAAGGGGACTCTAAAAATATAACCCTTCTCATTTTGGTAAGGGTTTTTTTGTGAACAACAACCTTAAAAAATTTTGTGCTTTAATTTGGCTATTTGTATTGTATTTAGCTAATAAATATTATTTTTGTAGCACAATTTAAACTTAAATATCATGAGTCAAGATAAAGAAAGAGAACAAAGTATGGAAACAGCTAACCAAACTTCTATTTACAAGTTAATTTTAGTTGGTATTTTGGTAAGTATTTTAGGTGTTTATTTACGTTTCGCCTTTGATTCTACTACACTTTCTATCATATCATGGGCAATTTTGTTTGTGGGTGCTTTTATCTGCTGCAAAGCCGTTTTTAAAATATTAAACGCTAAGTAAACCCAATTTTACTAGCGAAAAGGCCATGTCAACTCTTGTTGATGTGGTTTTTTTATTTTAGTAAAGGCTGAAAATTAAATTGATTGCAATGACAGAATATTGCCTCGTTTTATTATGATCTTTATCAAATACTTTTGTTTGTATTACTTGTTTTTTTATATGTGTTCTTGTAATTCTCCCAGTTATCAGTGAAGAACTTATAATGTTCACAAAGCTTATACATCATACTTATCTTTGAAACATATTTTAATCTAGCACCATTATCATTTTCTTTTATCAATCTTCTTGCAAATGCAGGAGAGTATGCTCTTTCAGATCCTATATTTATGGTTATTGATGTTTCGTTTTCAATTATAACCGTACTTTCTTTTAAAGCTTTCTTTAGAAGATCGAGAATGAAATCGTCAAAAAAATTCGGCGATATAAAATATTTACATTCTAATTCAGTATAGAAATAATTGTCGCCTGGGCTGCATCTTCCTTCTTCATAAACATTGAAAAAAACATTTGATAAATATTTTTCAATTCTATTTGATATGTAATCATTGTCTAGGTTTTTAAAGGGAATAAGTTTTTCTTTATCATCACAGACCTTAAATACTTTAGTTAATGGATATTCTTTAATTTGATTAAATCCAATGTTTAATATTGTACTTGTTTCAGTGGGGAACAAAAAATGAATCGGATTTGATAATATGTAAGCATGATTAGCTTTTGTAGAATAGTCATAGCTAGTCTCGTTGTATATATGCAACGTTTCTAACGATTCAATCGTTCTAACAAATGAAAGTTCAAAAATAACTTTAGTAGATCCATTGTTTATTATTTTAAATAATTTTATTTCTTCTATTAAATACCCAAGTATACTTGGTTTATTATATTCTTCATAAAAACTGCCACAACTTAACAACGGTCTATAAGTATAAGTTGTTTGGTGTTCTTTTTCTTTGACTTCATAAAGGCCAAAGTTTAAATAGCTTTTGTCACTATTAAAACTGTAACCCCTATTAACTGTAAGCACTCCGTTTAATTCCTTGATGAATATTACCGAATAAGAATTTCCTAGGGTTAAAACTCGCTTCATAAATATATGTTTAGTATGATGTGATTATTCATCAATTTTTTATTTTTCAAATTTTTTTAAAAAAATTAAAAAACCTTCACAAGCTTTTTAGCTCTTAATCCTATTTCACTCTTTTCTTATTGTCCTTTACAAAAGCATCCCAACCAGAATAAGATTTACCTGTACCGGAAGTGCTTATTTTTTGAAACGAATGACAAACTGCAACGGCCAAACCATCAGTAGCATCTAAAAATTCGGGTGTTTCTTTAAAGTTGAGCAAGCGTTGCAACATGGCTGCAACTTGTTCTTTGCTCGCTGTTCCTTTTCCGGTTATCGATTGTTTAATTTTACGTGGTGCATATTCTGTTACCGATATATTACGAGATAAAGCGGCAGCCATGGCAATGCCTTGGGCTCTTCCCAATTTTAACATTACTTGTATGTTTTTACCGTAAAAAGGAGCTTCAATGGCCAAAACATCTGGTTTATACTCGTCAATTAAGGCAATGGTTTTTTCGAAAATACGTTGAAGCTTTAAAAAATGATCGTCTAAATGGTCCATTCGCACAATGCCCATATTTACCAACTCTATGTTGCTACCTTTCTCTAGCACAACCCCATAGCCCATGATAGCAGTTCCGGGATCAATCCCCATAATAATACGTTCCTTTTTTTCAGTCAACATGCAACAATAATAAGCATTATATTTGCACATCCAAAAAGCAAAATTTTGACACTTCGTTATAAAAAAATACTTTCGGCTCTGCTTAAAATTACCATTGTAGTTTTAGCTTTTTGGTTTATTTACACTAAACTTATTGCCAATAACGACCTAAAAAAGTTTGTATTGCTTTTAAAAGCTTTGCCAAAGGACGAAATATTGGTTACACTTTCTGTAGTTCTCTTTTTGATGTTTGTAAATTGGGGATTGGAAGCCATTAAATGGAAACGTTTAATTAAACCCATAGAGCCCATCAACTTATGGCTGGCCATAGAATCTGTTTTTTGCGGACTAACTTGGGCGGTATTTACACCAAACAGGTTGGGCGAATACGGTGGAAGGGTGTTTTTCTTGAGCCCTAAAAGACGAATTACTGGTGTAGTTGCTATGGCGGTAGGTAACATTGGGCAACTGGTTTTAACTAATGTTTTTGGGGCAGTAGCGATTTGTTTTTTCATAAATAAGTTTATAACCATCGATTTTGGCTTGTATTTGGCAATTTGTGTAGTCGCTTTTGCATTTGCTTTGTTTTTTGTTGTTTTCTATTTTAACATTAAATGGGTAAATGGCATTTTATTGGCTATCAAGTTTACTAGAAAATATAAGAAGTTTTACGCAGTACTAGC
>CANHHZ010000063.1 GCA_947460275.1 Sphingobacteriaceae bacterium
AATTACGTTTACTTTATGAATGTAATCCGATGGCTTTTATTATAGAGCAGGCTGGGGGGATAGCATCTGATGGTTTCAATCGTATTTTAGAAATAGAGCCTACGGAATTACACCAACGTACTTCAATATTTATTGGATCTCCAAAAATGGTAAAAGTAGCGGAGGAGTTGATGATACAATATTCTACAAAATAGGGATAGAAAGTTTTATTTGTACGAATCTTAAAATAGGTTTTGAGCTGAGTTATTTTTTTCAGTTTCAAAAAAGCTATCAATGGCTAATGCTGCTTTATTTTGCGATGCAGCCACAGCAAGAACATCACACCGCTCGTTTTCGGGGTGGTCATTGTGTCCTTTAATCCAAATAAACTTAATTTTATGTAATTTGTGTAGTTCTAAATACTGAAGCCAAAGGTCTTTATTTTTTTTGTCTTTAAATCCTTTTTTTACCCATCCAAACACCCATCCTTTTTCTACAGAATCTACTACATATTTAGAATCAGAGTAAATGGTAACTTCTTGTCCAGATTTTTTAATAGATTTTAAACCTTCTATAACGGCCAACAACTCCATTCTGTTGTTAGTTGTTAGTCTAAAACCGCCACTTAACTCTTTATAATGTTGGCCCGAACGTAAAATTACGCCATAACCACCAGGTCCAGGATTTCCGCTTGCAGCACCATCTGTATATATTTCTATCATAAAATTTAGCAAAGCTAGCTTTTTATCCTAAATAATTAATTTTAAACTTAAATTTCTAAAACTAAAATTAAATTCAAGCAATTGGTTTTGAATTGATTAAAATAAAGATGATCGTAAATTTTTAAAAAAATTTGAATACCGTATTTAAAGTTGTATTTTTGTTGCTCCTAAAGATGGTGGTTTTAGCTCAGTTGGTTAGAGCATCGGTTTGTGGTACCGAGGGTCGTGGGTTCGAGCCCCATATTCCACCCATTTTTAAAGCAGCCTTTTGGCTGCTTTTTTGCGTTTAGTGCAATTACTCAATAATTTTTAGTCCCAAAAATATTTTACGATTTGAATAGTAGAGGTAATTAAAACTAGCCCCAACACAATGTATTTAAAAATACTTTGTTTAATTTTAGTTAGGATTAATTTACCTATCCATGTGCCTAATAAACCAATTATCAATAAAACAGGTATAGTAATTAAAAATTCTTTTTGAACATAACCATTTAAAAAATAAACTAATGCTCTGCTGCTATCTACTCCCAAATCTATAAGTGCAGAGGTGGCAATAAATACATTTTTTTCTAGGTCAAATGCGGTGAGGGTTAAACCTCTAATGGCACCTCCGGTTCCAACTAAACCCGCAGTAAATCCCGAAACTATTCCTCCTTTAATTAAATTAGCGTTAGATTGTTGTATAGATTTATTAATGTTAAAGATCAAGTAAATTGCAATTAGCAGTAGAAAACCGCTCATCAATATTTCGATGTTTTTTTGTGGTATAAACTTGCTTAACCAAGCTCCTAAAATTACAAATGCAATAGCAGGAATACCCATTTTTATTGCAATGTTTTTAGCTATCCCATGTTTAAAAAGGTAAAGTTTAGAAAGATTGCTAAATACATGAAATATTGCAGTGATGCCCAGTACAGCTTTAAAGTCGAAAAATAAAGCTGCCAACGGTACAAAAAGAATTGAAGACCCAAAACCACTGATGGTACCAATAATTTCGGCAATTAAAGCCAGTATATAAAACATATAATACTTTTCCATCGTTTTACTCGCCAAGTATTCTAAATCTTTTAAAAGCCTGTTTGCGTTGTTCTTCGTATTTTTTTGTCGCCAATTCTTTGATGTATAGCAAGGCCTCGTCTACAGAATCGGTAAATAAAATGAGGTTTAAATCTTCTGGAGAAATAGTTTTGGCTTCAATCATCGATTTAAATAATGGATTTAAAGGTTCCCAAAAATCTTTTCCGAACAAAATTATTGGAAAATTTAAAATTGTACGTGTTTGAATGAGTGTAAGCGCTTCAAAAAATTCATCTAAAGTTCCAATCCCACCTGGCATAATTACAAAAGCATCAGCATATTTAAACATCAATACCTTACGTACAAAAAAGTATTTACACAAGAACCATTTATCTAAGTAGGGGTTGGGTTGTTGTTCTTTGGGTAAGGTAATATTACAACCTACCGAATGACCATTATTTTCTTTAGCTCCTCGGTTTGCAGCCTCCATAATGCCAGGGCCACCACCGGTAATTACCGTAAAGCCTAAATTAGCTAAACCTCCTCCAATTTTTCGGGCATTTTGATAATGTATAGAATCTTCCTTAATTCTTGCCGAACCGAAAACAGCTACACAAGGGCCTAAAAAATGAAGCGCCCTAAAGCCCCAAATAAATTCTAAAAGTACTTTAGCGGCAAAAATAAATTCCCTAAATCTGGATCTTGGACCTTCTAAAAAAACTTTTTCATTGTCTTTTTTGTCGTTTTGTATTTTCTCTTTTTGCTTTTGGTATTTTGGTATGATTTGCCCTGCAGTCGTTGTTGTTTCCATTTATTTAAATTAATATAACAATTGCATGTTAATTAGAGTGTTGTCTTTTGGCACTAACGATAAGGAGATGTTAATTTGGCTAGTTAAATTATTTGTGCTATAATTTGAGCTTTGAACTTAATCTTTTTGGTCAATAGTTTTAAAATATAGTATTGAATTGTGGATGATGAATAGGGCATATGTTTTATGTGGTTACTATAATTTGACGAAAGATTAATTGTAACAGCATAATAGCAATCCCAATAAATATATATTTTTTCTGTTTGAAGAAAATCGTTTGAATTGATTTCTTGAAGTTTTGCATATGGTAAACAATTGATAAACTACTCTAAATATCTAGTTTTTGGTGCTGTTTGATATTGATTAAAGTCATTTCCAATAGTGATTAAAAACTTGATTTGAGGGTTTCAGGTTTTAAGTGTAAAACTGATTTACTTTCAATTGAAACACAAATACATCGATTTTGTGTTTATTAATATAAAAAATAATGATATCAATCATAATTTTGAGTGATGCAAGCGCTCCTTTAGCTTTTTTTGTTTAGCTAATTTTGACATTACTAAATCAATATATTTTACACTTTTACTCCTGTACTAGAATCATTTTTTGAGTACGATAAAAAGTAAGGTAATACCGTTATCCTAGAATTAAAATATGTCGTAATAATTAGCTTAAATTGCACCAATACCAGTTATATTTGATAAGCTTATGGAAAGAGGAAAGTTGTTAAATGCCATCATAGAAAACGCCATTGATGGTATAGTTACTATTGATGAACGAGGAGTAATTGAGCACATCAATCCGGCGGCTTTAGTTTTGTTTGGCTATAAAAAAGGCGAGTTGGTTGGGCAAAATATTTCGGTGCTTATGCCTCGCCCTTTTCGGGATCAACATGATTCTCACTTAAAAAAATATAAAGAAACAGGCCAAAAGAACATCATAGGCATAGGTAGAGAAGTTATAGGGTTACGTAAAGATGGCATTACTTTTCCTTTTAGGTTAGGTGTGAGCGAGGTGAGTTATAGCGATAGAAAAATATTTACTGGCTTTATACATGATTTAACCCGTCAGAAAGACGATGAAATAAGAATTAGAAGCTATACCG
The DNA here is from genome assembly GCA_947460275.1 of Sphingobacteriaceae bacterium. Lineage (GTDB taxonomy): Bacteria > Bacteroidota > Bacteroidia > Sphingobacteriales > Sphingobacteriaceae > Pedobacter. Next base: position 3,635 of record CANHHZ010000063.1, read on the forward strand.
AAGAACTAGAGCAGAAAATAAAGGAACGTACCATAGATTTAGTTAAAATTGTAAATGAGCTACAAAGTGCAAAAGAACATGTAAGTGCATTGTTCGAGAAAGAAAAAGAACTCAATCAGCTTAAAACTAGGTTTGTTTCTATGGCATCGCACGAGTTTAGAACACCCTTAAGCTCTATGCAATTGTCAGCTTCTCTCATCGATAGATATACTTCTATGCAGGATTTAACTAGCATAGAAAAGCATACCGCAAAAATTAAAAACTCTATTTGTAATTTGACCTCCATTTTAAACGATTTTTTATCTTTAGAGAAGCTGGAGGCTGGCAAAGTACAAGCGAGCCCAACCTGGTTTGACATGATTTCTTTTGCCGAAGAAATTGCCGAAGAAATGCAACTCATCAGCAAGCAAAATCAATTGATCGTTTACGAACACAAGGGCACCACAGCTCAGGTTTTTTTAGATCAAAATTTGCTAAAAAACTGTATCCTCAATTTAATTTCCAATGCCATAAAATATTCGGGAGAAAATACCATGATACAATTTAACAGTTTTGTGAATGAAAGCGGGCTGATTATTGCAATAAAAGATAATGGAATAGGTATACCAGAGGTAGATCAAAAAAGTTTATTCGAACCCTTTTTTAGGGCACATAATACTGGTGATATTACTGGAACAGGATTAGGTTTAAATATTGTTAAACGTTATGTTGGCCTCATGAACGGAACAGTAAGCTGTCAAAGCAGTCTAAATAAAGGAACCACATTTACTTTAGTTTTCAATTATTAATTAACATTTGTTTCCATGAATAAAAAAGTATTGATCATTGAAGACAATGACGACATACGCGAAGGCATTTCAGAAGTATTAAATTTGGCAGGTTATGAAACTTTTTTGGCAATAAATGGTAAAATAGGAGTTGATTTGGCCACTAAAAACCTTCCAGATCTTATTTTGTGCGATATTATGATGCCCGAACTGGATGGTTATGGCGTACTTTATTTATTGCAAAAAAACACTAAAACAGCTACCATACCCTTTATTTTTATGACGGCAAAGGTCGAAAGAGCCGATATGCGTAAAGGGATGGAAATGGGTGCAGATGATTATTTGACAAAACCTTTTGATGATGTAGAATTGTTTAATGCTATAGAAAGCAGATTAAAAAAGAAACAAAATGCCGAAACTGTTAAATCGCCCCCAATAGATAAAGATACTGCTTTTCTAGAGTTAAAAGCCAAAGGAAAAATTCGCTCTTTTGCCAACAAGCAAATCATTTATATTGAAAACGACGACCCTAATTATCTATACTACATTAACAAAGGACAAGTGAAAACCTATAAACGCTTTAAAGATGGAAGAGAACTATCTGATACTTTATACAAAGCCGGAGATTTTTTTGGTTACGAGAGTATATGTAATGGAGTTAGTTATACCGAAAATGCCGCCACATTAACTGAAAGTGAAGTCGTTTTGATAGCCAAGCACGATTTTTTAGATTATATCTTAAACCATCAAGAAGTAGCAGCAGTGTTTATTAGTCTACTTTCGGGAAGTGTAATTGATAAACAAGAGCAAATGCTTCAATTGGCCTATTTTTCGGTGCGCAAACGTGTTGCCGAAGCATTGGTACAAGTGGCTCTAAAGTTTGGAAATAACAATGATGATACTTGTATTTTAAAAATCTCAAGAGACGATTTAGCTGCTTTGGTCGGAACAGCAAGCGAAACTGTGAGTAGAATGTTGGCTGATTTTAAGGAAGAAAGTCTTATCGCTAAAAAAGGCAACGCCATTCAAATATTATCTATAGAGAAATTGAAAAATATTAAACAATAATCTCTCTCTTTAATTTTTTTGCTTGTTTATAACTGATTAAAATCATTTTTTATCCTAATTCTGCTCATCAAAGGATTGAAAAAGTGGAGATAATTTTGTGTTCATCAACTCTATGCCCATGAAAGTTATTGTATATAACATTAAACCAAAAGAAAAAGAGTGGCTGGTTTTAGCCAACTACAAAAAACACGATATTACCATCATTGCCAATGATCTAAATGAACAAACATTGGCCTATGCAAAAGGAAAAGAAGCAATTTTAGTATTTAATGATGAAAAAATTGATGCAGATTTAATTGCCGGACTAAAGTTTTTAGGTATCAAATATATGGCAACCTCCTCTTTTACCACCCATCATATCGATCTTAAAGCTGCCGCAAACGCCGGTTTAAAAATAGCTAATGTACCTTTTCAAACAGGAAATGAAACGAGTTTTGAAGGGATGCAGCAGCTGATTAAAAATTTAGATTTATGGGCTTCGGGTAAATGTGTTGGCAAAGCGTGTTGTTGTGCAAATAATTGTGCTGTCGAAAAAAATAAAGACCCATGAAATCATCAGAAGTAATTGCCTTAAAACCTTTTTAAAATTTGCAAATGGATTGTTTTAACAATGTTTAACATTCTTAAAACAATCCGTGTTTAAATAAAGTGTTAACTTTAGAAATATAAACTAAATTGAATGAAACTTCTCCTCATAACCGTCTTTGTAGTACTATCTTTCCAAACCCAAGGTTGGAATGGTAATTTTGAAGAAACCCTAAAAACTGCAAAATCTTCGCACAAAGCTATTTTAGTTAATTTTTCTGGCTCTGACTGGTGTGGTCCTTGTATCAGATTAAAACAAGAAATATTTGAATCAGAAGTTTTTAAAGACTATGCTTCTAAAAGTATTTTGTTGGTAAGGGCCGATTTTCCAAGGCAAAAAAAGAACAAACTTCCAGTAGAGCAGCTGAAGTTAAATGAAGCGCTTGCAGAACGTTACAACAAAGACGGAAAATTCCCGTTCACTCTTTTGGTAGATGAAAATGGAAAAGTGCTTAAAACCTGGGATGGATATCCAGATTTATCGCCCACACAATTTGTAGCTCAACTGGCAACGTTTAAATAATTTACTTAATGGTTTCTTTTCAACCTTGTAGTTACGTAACCAAACTAATGGGCAACCGTTTTGAGTTTACAGTTATAACCAAAACAAAAGCTGAAGGCGAAAATGCAATTGATAAGGCTGTAGCTGAGGTACAAAGAATAGAAAACCTGTTGTCGACTTTTAAAACAGACAGTGAAACCAATTTAGTTAACGAGTTTGCTGGAATAAAGCCTTTAAAGGTGAGCGATGAATTTTTAAGCTTAGTACAAAGGGCGCTTAAAATAGGTAAACTTACAGATGGCGCTTTTGATATTTCTTATGGATCTATAGATAAAAGTTTATGGAACTTTGATGTAAATATGACGCAATTGCCTGATAAAGAAATCGCATTAAAATCAGTAAGCTTAATTAACTACGAAAACGTAATTGTAAATGAAAGCGAATCGACTATAATGTTAAAAAACAAGGGTATGCGAATTGGTTTTGGAGGTATAGGAAAAGGATATGCTGCAGATAAAGCCAAGCAAGTACTACAAAATCTAGGCATTGAAAATGGAATAGTAAATGCTGCGGGAGATTTGATTACTTGGGGCACACAACCAAATGGCAAGCCTTGGACCATTGGTATTGCAGACCCCAACCAAACCACACAGCCATTTTCTGCTTTAAAAATTAGTAATATGGCCATTGCAACCTCTGGCAATTATGAAAAATTTGCAGTTATAGATGGCAAAAAATATTCGCATACCATAGACCCCAAAACAGGACTTCCTGTAAGTGGAATAAAAAGCGTGAGTATAATTTGTCCTAGTGCCGAACTCGCCGATGCTTTGGCTACGCCTGTAATGGTAATGGGCGTAAATGTAGGCTTAAACTTGATAAATCAACTTAAAGACGTAGCTTGTATTTTAATTACTGATAATGATGAGATGTACACCTCTAAAAATATAAATATTGTTTAAATGAAAACGCCAATTCAAACTTTTAAGTTAGCTATGCTAAGCTTAATAATTTTTACTGCATTAAGTGCTTGTAAAACAGTAAAATCGTATCAAAAAAGCAAGCTAAATGATTCTGAAATGATTTTGTCTTCTAGAAAAGTGCAAAAATTTGAGCAAAGTTTTCAGTTGTATAGAGAAGGAGCCTCGGGAGCCAATGGCGGCAAAAGTGGTGGTGGTTGTGGTTGTAATTAATTAGCCTTAAAATGAAAAAATTTTATTTACACATCTTTCTGCTTTATATAGGTATTTTATCAAGTTTTGCGCAATCAAAACCAAAAGCATTAGCTTCAGATACAAGCAATTATCAATCACGTAAGTTGAAAATTGAGGAAGTTAATTTTGTTTCTTCTTATTACCATCAAGATGGAAACAACTCGGCCGTAACTGGAGGTATTGGCACCGAAAAATTGAGTGATATTGCTAATACTTTTGATTTACAGGTATCAAAACTCAATAAGCTTGGTTACAAAAATACCTTTTCTTTCGAGTTAGGCGTAGATCATTACACTTCAGCTTCCTCAGATAAAATTGATCCAAATACGATTTCTTCGGCTTCATCGGCTGATACCAGAATTTATCCTTCCTTAAACTGGACAAAAACAAATGAAACTACAGGCAATGCTATAGGTTTTACTGGGTCTATGTCAACAGAATTCGATTATCAATCTGTGGGTGCTGGTTTTAACCTTACAAGAGTTTCTAAAGATAAAAATACCCAATTCGACTTCAAACTGCAGGCTTTTTTAGATACTTGGAAAGTGATTTTACCAGTAGAGCTTAGAGGTGTTACAAGTGGTTCAACAAGACATGAACACGATAATTATGCAACTAGTCCGCGTAACTCTTTTAATGCTTCCTTTTCTATAGCACAGGTAATTAATGAGCATTTACAAGCTTTACTAATTCTCGAGCCATCTTACCAAAAAGGACTATTGGCCACTAAGTATCAAAGAAATTATTTTACTGACAACAGTGTACGAGCCGAAAATTTGCCCAACAAGCGCTTTAAATTGCCCATTGGCATCAGACTTAATTATTTTCTTGGCGACAATGTAGTGCTGCGCTCTTTTTATCGCTATTACACAGATGATTGGGGTATTAAAGCACATACTGCCGAATTAGAGGTGCCTATTAAAATTAGTTCATTTTTCTCTATCAGTCCATTTTACAGGTATAGTGAACAAACGGGTGTTAAATACTTTGCGCCTTATGGGCAACACAAGGTTTCTGAAACGTATTACACCAGCGATTACGATTTGTCTAATCTCAGCAGCGATTTTTATGGAACTGGAATTAGATTTTCACCACCAAAAGGATTATTGGGCTTGCAAAGGTTAAACATGTTAGAACTAAGGTATGGCCATTATGTGCGGTCTACAAGTTTAGTTTCCAATGTTATTTCCTTGAATTTAAAAATAAAATAATAATGTATTGAAAAGCTTAAAAGGGGTTACAAATTAACCCCTTTTTATGGATTGAAATATTTTGGTCATTAATGTTAGGCAATCTGCTACAACTATCTAAAAATAATTATGTTTGTTTAAATTTGAAAATTTGAACAAAATGCACACCATCTCTGATTTTGAGCAGCTTTCTGGAATACATACACACACCAATAGGATGCTGGAACGCAGACATAAAGCTCTGATTCCACACCGATATGTAGGTAATACACGCTATTTTGATGATCGACAACAGCTTAGGCTGCTGAACATTGTAAATACTAAACGAACAAAGTTAAAAATTGCTATAATTTGTACTTCATCACCGCAAAATATTCAGGCAGTCCTAGATCAGCAGAATTGCGAAACTGTTTCAGTCAACCAAAAAATAGTTTTTTACTTTACACAGTTGTTAAGTTTTGCCAAGGGCTACAACGAAGAAGAGTTTAGCGATTTATTGACCAGTTGTATTACAAACTATGGTCTAAAATATACCTATGTCAATATCATTCATCCTTTATTGGTGAGATTAGGTTTAATGTGGCGAAAAGATAGCATTTGCGCAGTTCAAGAGCATTTTTCAATCAATATTGTCCGACAAAAAATTGCGGTGGCTACCGATAGTTTACCTATCGCCAAAACTAAAGCTGCTGCTTGGCTATTGTTTTTGCCCGAAAATGAAGAACAAGAAATAGGGCTATTGTTTGCAAATTATTTGTTGCGACATGCAAATATTAAAGTGATATATTTGGGTGCCAATGTGCCATTAAGTTCAATAAAGCAAGCTGTAAGTAAAAATAATATTACACATATGCTTTTGTTTATGATGCAACAGCGGCTATCTAGCAAAGCGCAAGAATATATTAATATCTTAGCTGATAATTTTAAAAGTAAGCATATAGAATTGGCTGGAAACAAAGAATTAATTGAAACACTTCAACTCCCATCAAACGTTAAAAAAATTCAAACAGTTGATGATTTTGAACGAATGATAAAAAAATCGAATGACAAATAATCACCAAAATAAAAAAATTGCTGTTATTGGCGCTGGCTTTGCAGGGCTTAGTGCTGCTGCTTATTTAGCCAAAATGGGCTACAAAGTAGATGTTTTTGAAAAAAACGA
>CANHHZ010000064.1 GCA_947460275.1 Sphingobacteriaceae bacterium
TTCGCTTTTATAAGCATTCTGGAATTGATGCTCAAGCCCTTGGCCGTGCAGTGGTAGGTTTAGGAAAAGATGGCGGAGGAAGTACAATTACCCAACAACTGGCCAAAAACTTATACCGTACACGCTACAGCAAATCATCAGGGTTAATTAAATACATCCCAGTGGTACGTACTTTAATTTCTAAACTCAAAGAATGGGTTACCGCTTTAAAATTAGAAGCCAATTACAGCAAAAACGATATCATTACCATGTATTTAAACACCGTTTCTTTTGGTAACAATACTTATGGCATCAAAACAGCTTCTCGAATTTACTTTGACAAGGAAGCCAAAGATTTAAGCACCACAGAAGCAGCCATGTTGGTGGGCATGCTTAAAGGGCCTTCTTTGTACAATCCGCTTAAAAACCCTGAAAAAAGCTTAGCCCGTAGAAATGTTGTGCTCAATCAAATGACCAAATACAACTATTTAAGTAAAGATAGTTTGTTAATGCTTACCAAAATGCCCCTTCAAATTAAAGAAGGTAAAATGCAAGACGGTAGTGATGGAGATTCTTATTTAAGGGCTGCTGTAGATAAATATTTAGAAAAATGGTGCAGCGATAACAATTACGACCTTTACGAGGATGGCTTAAAAATTTATACAACTATTGACTCTAAACTACAAGGTTACGCAGAAGAAGCGGTACAAGACCAAATGCGCACGCTACAAAAGAGATTTTACAATGTGTGGGGCAATGAAGATCCTTGGGAAGATTCTGAACGTAAAAAAGTGGATTATCCTGAAAGAGCTAAAAAAAGTCTGCCTATTTATCAAATGCTACAGCGAAAGTATAAAAACAATACCGATTCGATAGATGCCTATTTCAACAAAAAGAAAAAGATGACCATCTTTTCTTACAAAGGCGATAAAGATACTTTGTTCTCCACCATGGATTCTATCAAGTTTTATGGCAAAATCATGAACACAGGAATGATGACCATGGAACCTAAAACTGGAAAAATAAAAGTATGGGTTGGTGGTATCGATCATAAGTTTTTTAAATACGACCACGTCAACCAATCCAAACGCCAAGCAGGATCTACTTTTAAGCCTTTTGCTTATTTAGCAGCCTTAGAAAGCGGAATGACCCCTTGTGATACTTTTACCGACAAACCTGTAAAAATTGCCTACCAAAACAAGGGCAAAACCGAGTATTGGGAACCTAAAAATGCCGATTGGAGCGTTAGCTATCAAGAAATGTCTTTGCGTTGGGCAATGGCCAAATCTGTAAATACCATTACTGCACAAGTAACCGAAAAAGTGGGTTGGGATAATGTAGTTAAATGGGCTAAAGCTTGTGGCATAGAAAGCCATTTAGCGTCTGTTCCATCTGTAAGCTTAGGTCCAAATGATGTCTCTGTTTATGAAATGGTACGTGCTTATAGCACATTTTTAAATGAAGGTTTACGTATCGATCCCATCTTGGTAGAAAAAATTACCGATCAAGACGATAATATCATCGAAGAGTTTACCGCAAAAACAAAAAGAGTATTAACAGAAGAAATTGCCTGGTTAATGTTGTATATGTTTAGAGGAGGCATGGAAGAGCCAGGTGGAACTTCTCAAGCGCTTTGGGAATGGGATTTATGGAAAAATAATAACCAAATAGGTGGAAAAACGGGTACCTCATCCGATTACGTTGATGCATGGTACATGGGTATAACTAAAGATTTGGTTACTGGAGTTTGGGTTGGTTGTGATGAAAGAACTGCCCATTTTAAAAATGGCGAGCAAGGTGAAGGTTCGCGTACTGCCCTACCAATTTTTGCTAAATTTATGGAAAAGGTATATCACGACCCCAGCAGTGGCTATACTTATGGGCCGTTTCCACGACCTAAAAAACCGCTTAGTATACAAATCAATTGTCCATCCCCCCGCCAATCAGCTGATACTACGGTGATAGATAGCACAATGTTAGATTCCTTAGAAATGGATTCTCCAATTATTGATGATCAACCGATAAAAACAGAAAGCGAAACGCCTAAAATTGAAGAGAAGAAAACAACCAACGAACCACAAAAACCGGTAACTCCGGCTGCAACTCTTCCTTTGACCAAAAAAGAGGAAAGAGAACAACGCCGAAACCAGCGCCAAAACGAAAAAGATAAAAACAATGAAGGATAATGATTGTACTAACATTATTGGACCTATAAAATCATGAACCAAATGAATATAAAAATTACATTTCCGAATAAAGCAATCCTGGCCATGCTGCTCGTATTACTTTCTTTTATGGGCGCTAAAGCACAATATTTTGGACAAAATAGAGTGAGGTATAAAAATGCTGATTTCAAAGTGCTTCAAACACCTCATTTTGAAATCTATTATTATCTAAATAATGATAAAGCTTTGAAAAAGTTTGCTCAAGATGCCGAAACATGGTATAAAATGCATCAAGAGGTATTTAGAGATACGTTTTTAAAGAAAAACCCAGTCATTTTATATAACAATCATCCAGATTTTCAGCAAACCACAGCATTAAATGGAGAGGTTGGCGTGGGTACTGGTGGGGTAACAGAGGCATTAAAAAATAGAGTAATTATGCCGCTAATGGATATCAACAGTCAAACTAGGCATGTGTTAGGGCACGAGCTGGTGCATGCTTTTCAATACCATGTGCTCTTAGAAAAAGATTCTATCAGTTTAGAAAATGTTGGAAATACTCCGTTATGGATGGTAGAAGGAATGGCCGAATACCTGTCTATTGGCAAGAAAGATGCTTTTACGGCGATGTGGATGAGAGACGCCCTCTTAAATAGAGACATTCCATCTCTTAAAGATTTAACAAATTCAAACAAGTACTTTCCTTATCGATACGGGCAAGCCTTTTGGACTTTTGTAGGCTCAACTTATGGAGACACTACCATTGTACCTTTATTTAAAGCTACCGCACGATATGGCTACGAAAATGGGATTAGATACACTTTTGGCTACACCGACAAAACCTTGTCAGGCTTATGGAAAAATGCAATCGAACAACATTATAGGCCGATGTTAAAACCTGATAGCTCGCAAATCAAAATATCAGGAACTAAAATTATCGACAATAAAAACGCGGGCAATATGAACGTGGCTCCTGCAGTTAGTCCCGATGGAAAATACGTTGCGTTTTTGTCAGAGAAAGATTTATTTGGTATCGACTTATTCCTTGCCGATGCCAAAACGGGAAAAATAATACGAAAATTGACCAGTCAAATTGCCAATTCGCATATTGACGATTTTAACTTTATAGAATCGGCAGGCGCCTGGTCGCCAGATAGCAAGCAATTTGCGTTTAGTATTTTTAGTAAAGGCAAAAACCAGATGTTAATTGTAAATATTGATAATGGAAATACAGTATTCCAAACCGATATGGGTAAAGTAGAGCAATTTAGTAACCTTACTTGGTCGCCCAATGGGAAAGATATTGCTTTTTCGGGTTTAGTAGAAGGACAAAGTGATATTTTCTCTTACAACCTTGATACAAAAACTGTTACTCAAATTACAAACGATGAATATTCGGATTATGCCCCTAGTTATTCTCCTGATGGAAAAAAATTGGTGTTCTCGTCTGATAGAGCAGCATTAACCGAAGGAAATATTGAAGCTGTAAATCCTATTAATTTAACCATTTATGATTTCAATGCCAAGACTTTAACGAATGTACCTGTATTTAAAGGTGCAAATAATTTAAATGCGCAGTTTTCTGGCGACAGCAAGCGTATCTTTTTCCTTTCTAACCGCGATGGATTTAGAAATTTGTACGAATTTAATCTTGCCGAAGGTACGGTAAAACAATTGACAGATTACTTTACAGGTATAAGTGGTATCACCGAATTTTCTCCTGCAATTTCAGTTTCACGAAACGATGATATTGTTTACAGTTATTACCGGTCTCAGCGTTATACACTTTATAATTCGCCTGCAAGTAACTTCAAAGCAAAAGCAGTAAACGCTCAAGAAGTTAATTTTGATGCCGCTATTTTACCACCAATAAAAAACATTGGGGTAAACGTAATCAATTCAAATTTGCGAAACTTTGAGCGTTTTGAAAAGACGGCATTAGACTCAATGCGCAATATCGCCTACAAACCAAAGTTTAAGTTAGATTATATTGCCAACAGTGGCGTTGGTGTTTCTTCGAGCCGTTTTGGAACGGGTGTTCAGGGTGGTATTATTGGTATTTTTAGTGACATTTTAGGCAGAAATCAAATTATAGCTAATTTATCTGTAAACGGAGAAATCTATGATTTTGGCGGTTTGGTTGGCTACATTAATCAAAAAAGCAGAATCAACTGGGGTTTTGGCTTATCGCATATCCCCTATGTAACGGGCTTTAGAAGCTATGGGGCTTATAATCCAGCTTTAAGCACCAATCCCGTAGATACCATAAGTACAAATATCTTAAGAACTTTTGAAGATAAACTTGAAGTATTTGCATCGTATCCATTTAGCAAAGCGCATAGAATTGAGGCTGGCGCCGCAGTTTCTCGTTACAGCTACAGATTAGACAGGTTTAACAACTACTATCAAGATGTAAACGGCTATCCCACTTACTTTTTAGGCTCGGATAGAAAAAGAGTACCTAATGACCAAGCTACCAACACCTTAGGCATACCTTTAAAACCGTTTAATATATTTCAAGCGAATGCATCTTTTGTGGGCGACAACTCTATATTTGGGTTAACGGCTCCGCTAGATGGATTTAGATACAGGATTGGTGCAGAACAATATTTTGGAGATTTTAATTTTACCGCAGTAACCGCTGATGTAAGAAAATATTTTAGAGCCAAACCCGTTACTTTTGCTGTAAGAGCTTATAATTATATGCGTTTAGGTAAAGATGGCGAAAACTTATTTCCACTTTATGCTGGGTATGGTTATTTAATTAGAGGTTATGAAGCGAACTCGTTTTTTAACAGTAAAAGAGAAAATACAGGTAATTTTGATATTGGTCAACTTTCGGGAAGCAAATTAGCTGTATTTAATTTCGAAATAAGACTTCCATTTACCGGTCCTAAAAAACTTGCACAAATTTCTTCCAAATTCTTGGTTTCTGATTTAAACTTGTTTTTTGATGCAGGTTTAGCCTGGACAGAGAGCTCGACGGTAGCATTTAAAAACCAACCAAATGGTGTTTTATTGCGTGATGGAAGTCCAGCACAACGGGTACCAGCATTAAGCACAGGAGTTTCATTAAGAGTAAATATGTTTGGCTATTTTATACTTGAACCCTATTTCGCCATTCCTTTCCAACGTAAAGACGTAGGAGCTGGTGTATTTGGATTAACTTTTGCGCCAGGCTGGTAAAAATCACTCCATTTATTAAATGATATAAAAAGCAACTCAAACAAGGGTTGCTTTTTTTTTATTATGACAGAATGCTTAAAGGCAATGCAACTTGGGTATTCAACTTTTGATGCATCAATATGTTTTCAAAATCAAGACCAATGGTCAAGTCAATCCAATCTGGATTACAAGAACGAACAATTCTTTCTTTTTGTGCTCTCGTAAATCTGCTTACCAATTTAAACCTATTTAAAGCTTGAGCTTCTGTTTTAAATTCCTCAAAATAAACCAATCTCGTCAATTGTTGTCCGCTGTCAAAAAACAAGTTGGGCATTTTTTTATAAAAATCTAAAGTCTTAATTAAGTCTGCACTCATGCCAACGTGTAAACTAGTACGGTTTCTGTCAGTTACGATGTAAACAAATTTTTTCATGGTTCTTGATTTTAAGTATAAAAACTAAATTATTTAGATAAATGTTTGCGTTTCAAATATTAATTACTAACTTTATTGGCACAATAATACTAACAATTTTAGTAAAAACAAATTTTTTTAAAATATTTTTTTATGGCAAACATTTCATCCAACCTAAAGTACCTTAGAAAGAAAAAAGGGCACACACAACAACAATTTGCTGATTTAATGGAAATTAAACGTTCGTTGATTGGTGCCTACGAAGAAGATAGAGCCGAACCAAAATACGAATTACTAAAAAAAATAGCAGAACATTTTGACCTTACTATTGATGAATTTATTAACGAAACCATCAATGACAACTGGAAGCCTAAACCAAAAAGTCAAGGTTCTAACTTAAGGGTATTGAGCATTTCTGTAGACCAAAATGACAACGAAAACATAGAATTGGTTCCAGTAAAAGCAAGCGCTGGATATTTGAATGGTTTTTCTGACCCACAATACATCCAAAACTTACCAAAGTTTCAACTGCCTTTAGCCGCCTTACGCCAAGGAACTTTTAGAGCATTCGAAATTATGGGCGACTCCATGTTACCTATTCAGCCAGGCAGTGTAATCATCGGCGAATATATAGACAACTGGAATGAGGTAAAAACAGGAGATACTTATGTCATCATTAGCAAAAACGAAGGCGTAGTTTATAAAAGAGCAGGAAACAGATTTAAAGAAAATAAAGAATTGAAACTCATATCCGACAATAAAGTTTATGATACTTATTCGATTGATGCTGATGACATTTTAGAAATATGGAAAGCAAAGGCATATATTTCTACAACATTACCAGATCCAACACCAGAACCAACCATAGAAACTTTATCAGGCATGATGGCACAAATGCAAAAATCAATTGCTCAGCTCAATAAAAATTAAAACCATTTAACAGTGCTTAATTAATCCTTGGTCACATTTTTGCGTCTATGGAATAAAATAAGAACAATGTATATGAAAAAATTATTTTATTCAATAGCCTTAGTTGCAATAGCAATGTGTGGCTATGCCCAAAAAGCTGTAAAACCTAATGTATCAGCTAGGGAAAGAGCAGATAAATTTGTTACCATGCTCGACTCTCAATTAGCACTATCAAACGATCAAAAACAAAAGATCAAACAAATTGAAATTGAGAACGCTAAAAAAATAAAGGAGTTTCGTAAGCAAGACGAAAGCGAAATGAAAAAGAAGATTGAACAACGTAAAAATCTTGCTAAAAATTTAAAAGAAGAAATCAATGCCATTTTGACCACTGAGCAAAAGAAAAAATTTGCCGAGATGAAATCTGAACTTAAAGACAAAATGGATGAAATGAGAAAAAAAGGTCCTAAAGGAAATAAGAATAACGATAAGATGCCTCCACCTCCACCGCCTTCTAACAACTAACAAAAAAAGCCCCAAAATTGGGGCTTTTTTTTGTCGGGTCTAAAAGTAGTTTTAAGCTTATCGTAAATACCCTGTAGAATTTAAAAAATTTGCCCAAACCTTGTATCCTTCAGGTATCAAGTGTAAACCATCTTTTGTCAATTCGGCTTTTAAATGATTGTTTTGATCTAAAAAAACAGGGTATAAATCTACAATAGTCACATTTTTTGCTACCATGCTTCTAATTTGTTCATTTAGATATAAAATGTGTTCATCTTTACCATAATGGTTTTTAAACTTTTCAAACGAACTATTTACAGGAAGCAATGTATTGAAATAAATTTGTGTTCTTTTGGAACCTTTTCTAATCGTGCTGATTATTTTTTTATAATTGCCAACAATCACACTATCAGGAATATCTCTAGAAACATCATTGATACCAATTAAGATAAATATTTTAGCAGGCTTACCATCAACAATATCTTGTAAGCGATCTAGAACGCCAAAAGTTATATCTCCAGAAATACCTCTATTTTTTGCCTGAGGCAGCTCAAGCAATTTTGCCCAATCTGTCCCAGCTGTTATGCTATTACCCAAAAACACAATATCTTTTTTCGATTTTGGTTCGGCTTTAAATTTTTCGACCAATTCACGATATTTTCCAGGGCGATAAGTACTATCCCATTTAACAGTTTGAGCATTTACATTAGTAGCATATAAAATGACCAATAAACTAAACACAACATAGCTTTTAGTAAAAAATGATTTCATGTCTTAAAAATTAATGATAACAATGCAAAATGCAGTTGAATTTAAATATAATAAACATTTTTAGTTAAACCCTAACAACTGTTTTTTTAAAGCCAAAAAGCTCTATAAAAGTTGTTTTTTTGAAGTCTTTATTTACTTTTGTGAGAGATGAGTAAACAGGAAAATATCTTGCAACAGCAACTTACCGAAAGAGAAGAAAAAGGCTTATTGCGCAAGCTAACAAACCTAAATTTACCTTTCGATTTTTGTTCAAACGATTATTTAGGTTTTGCTCGTTCAGAAGAATTACAAAAGAATATTGAGCAAGAAGTAAAAAAGCACAAAACTAAGAATGGTGCAGGTGGTTCGCGTTTACTGAGTGGAAACACAGCCTACACAGAAGAAACCGAACAATTTATTGCTGATTTTCATCAGGCAGAAAGTGGATTGATTTTCAATTCGGGTTACGATGCCAATATCGGCTTGCTTTCTTCCGTCCCCCAGCGTGGAGATACCATCATTTCTGATGAGTTGATTCATGCAAGTTTAATTGATGGCATAAGGCTTAGCCATGCCAACAGACTTAAATTTAAACACAACAACACAGACGATTTAGAAAATAAGCTTAAAACAACCTTAGGCAATCGATTTGTAGTCGTAGAAAGTGTTTACTCTATGAATGGAGACACCGCTCCATTGGTAGAAATTGCTAAAATATGCAAACAGTACAATGCCAATTTAATCGTTGATGAAGCACACTCTACAGGCATATTTGGCCGTCAAGGCAGAGGGTTAGTACAGCAATTAAACTTAGAAAAAGAAGTTTTCGCTAGCGTAGTTACTTTCGGAAAAGCATTGGGTATCCACGGAGCTATTGTTTTGGGCAGCTCTATTTTGAGAGATTATTTGATCAACTTTTCGCGTTCGTTTATCTACACCACCGCCGCTCCTCTACATAACATTATAGCAGTAAAAAAAGCTTACTTAATGTTGGCACAAAGCGATAAACACCTTCTAATTAATAAAAAAATAGAGCTCTACAACCAGTTAATTCAGCCTATAAAACAATGCATCACACCCAGTGACAGCGCTATTCAAACGATAGTATTTAACAACAACAAATCAACAAAAGCAGCGGCACAACACCTACAACAAAATGGTTTCGATGTTAAAGCTATTTTAAGTCCAACTGTTCCAGAAGGTGCAGAACGATTAAGAATTTGTTTGCATACCTACAATAGCGACGAAGAGATTAAAGAATTAGTAAACCATTTAAAAAACATCCATTAACATGGCTGAGAAATATTTTGTTACAGGAATAGGCACAGGAATTGGAAAAACAATTTGTAGCGCTGTATTGGTAGAAAAATTAAAGGCAGACTATTGGAAACCAATCCAATCTGGAGATTTAGAACAGAGCGATAGTTTGTCTATAAAAAGCTTAATTAGCAATACAAAAACTGTTATACATCCAGAAAAGTACAGACTAACCCAACCCCTATCACCGCATTTGTCGGCTAAATTAGATGGCGTTGAAATAGAACTAAAGCAACTCATACCACCCACAACCCAAAATAACTTAATTATTGAAGGTGCTGGGGGCTTAATGGTTCCCTTAAACGAGGAAGAGTTGATCCTTGATTTGATAAAAAATTTAGCGGTAGAAGTAATCGTAGTTTCGCAAAACTATTTAGGGAGCATCAATCATACCTTATTAACTATAAACACTTTAAAACAACACCATGTAAAAATTAAAGGCATTGTGTTTAGTGGGGAAGAAAATTTAGAGAGTCAACGGTACATTTTAAAATATAGTGGACTGCATTTGATAGGAAGAATTCCTTTTCTAAATAATTTGAGTAAGGAAGAGATAAGTTTAGCGGGAGAAAAATTAGCATTGTAACGTGCAAAATATTTCGCATAAAAAAAGGGAGCAAAAATTGCTCCCTTTTTAATACAATTGTATTTTATTATTTTACTGCATCAATAATTGCTTTGAAAGCATCTTTATGATTCATGGCTAAA
>CANHHZ010000065.1 GCA_947460275.1 Sphingobacteriaceae bacterium
GATATGTTGCAACGTTTAACCAATAATAAGTTAAAATCAACTACGCATAGGGTGGTAAATCCGCCACGCGAATTGATGAAAACATCTCGTTATTCGGTGCCGTTCTTTTTACATCCGCGAAGTGATATGGATTTAACTTGTTTGCCATCAACCATTGATGCCGAGCACCCAAAAGCTTATACAGATATGACTGCCGGCGAATATTTAGACGAGCGTTTGAGAGAGATTGGGTTGAAGAAATAGTTAGAAATTATTTGGCATTTCCTCAGGCAACAGTATGAAAAAAGCAATTGTAATTGGTGCTACATCTGGTATTGGAAAAGAAATAGCCAGATTACTAGTTAACGATGGCTATAAAGTTGGTATAACCGGACGAAGAACCGAATTGCTTCAGGAATTGAAAAATGAAAGTCCAAATTCTTTTTTTGCCAAGCCCTTTGATGTTACAAATACAAAAGATGTTATTGAGAGATTAGAGGAATTGACAATTGAAATCGGCGGAATAGATTTGCTCATCATTAGTTCGGGAACGGGTGATATAAATGAAAGTTTAGCTTTTGAAATTGAAAAATGTACTATCGAAACAAATGTTTTGGGCTTTACCTGTATTGCAGATTGGGCTTTCAATTATTTTGAAAAACAAAAATCCGGACATTTAGTAGCGATAACTTCTATTGGCGGCTTACGTGGCAGCCGACAAGCGCCTGCCTACAACGCAACAAAAGCCTATCAAATAAATTATCTAGAAGGATTAAGGCAAAAAGCCAAGAAATTTAATCAAGCCATTTTTATTACCGATGTAAGACCCGGGCTTGTAGCTACGGCAATGGCAAAAGGCGAGGGTTTGTTTTGGGTAATGCCCGTTGAAAAAACAGCAATGCAAATTTATAAAGCAATTATTTGCAAAAAGCAGGTAGCTTACGTTACCAAACGCTGGCGGTTAATTGCTGCTTTATTAAAATTATTGCCAAGGCAAATTTATGATAAAATGTAAGAAATCATTTTATGAAGCTTTTCGCATTTCATCTGTTAAAACCAGTCTCCTTATTTATCTTTTTTTTAGCTTTTAACAGCTTGGCTTGCTGTTGTTTTTCAATTTTTTTAATGTTAGTTGCTGCAGGCAGACTTTCGGGCATGATACCGCCCAAATCTTGTATGGTGCTGCGTACTTTTTTACCTACTTCAAAATGAGTTTCGTTTGCCTTTTGCTTACCTTTTATGTTTTCTCTTTTTAGTTTTTCTTCGGTTTGTGTAGCACGGAACAAGTTGGCGGCCAGTTCGGTGCTGCCCATGTGGTCTAATATCTGTTCGCTTTTTTGAAGATTTTTGTGTTTATGGATAGCTTTTGCATCTAATCCACCATATAGCCCCATATAACCGTGGTTTTGAAAAATGGCATAATCTAAAGGTGTAATTACGCCTGCGCCTTTTGCTGCTGATGCCAGCTGAATATTGTGTTGCGCCAACTCGTTACGCAAAAATAATCGCTTTTCATTTTCGCCAGTTAAGCGATTGTATGCGTCCATTTGACTTATTTCTTGCAAACGTGTTTGAACGGTAAAATAGGTTTGCCCCAAGGCTACCACTTCCTTGCTTGGGTCGGCATTTTGTACAATGAGGTAGCAAGCATAGCGTGAAAGTTTATAGCTTGGCAATAGTCTTTTGGCACCCGAACCAATGGTTACCATCTCGTTGAATTCAACGAGATGGTTTTCTGGTAGTTGACCACTGTTTAAACAAGCCTCCTTTGCTTTTTCAATTACAGATATGAAATTCCGAAAATCGGTATAATCCAACGTTTTTGCAAGCGTTCTTGCCGTCCAAAATTCGTTGCCATTAGCGTCTATTTGTTTTAGCTGTTCAAAAACAGGATTTGTTTTTTGAGTGATTTCTTTTGCCATTTTTAACTTGTTTTTATAGATAGGTTTTACAAGGTTTAATTTAAGCATTAAAATTAAACGAGCAAAGAAATTTTTTATTTAAGCCTTCTTAAGAAATTCGGTTTAAATTTGATAATCAATTATTTTTGGGTTTTGATAGAGCTCTTTATTTTTCAAAAAGTTGTTTTAATTCATCTATTTTTTTATCCTTCCTAACTATTTTATCTTCAATTTCCTTAATTCTTTTTTCCTGCTGAGTAATAGTTTTTTGTAAAAGTTCTAACTCACTTAAACTGATGTATACTTTTTGTTCGTTTATAAAAGGCTCTTCATGTTTTTCTTTTTCTAAAAATGCTTCTATTGGTTTGCCTAAAATTTCGGCAATTTGAATTAGGCGCTCCGTCTTGATTTTAACCATTCCAGATTCTATTTTGTAATAAGCACTTTGAGTAATACCTAATCTATTGGCCATTAAATCTTGGGTGTAACATTTTTCATCCCTAAATTTTCTTATGGATTCTCCAATATGACCAAATACTTCTTTCATTTCTTTTCTAGAGAGAATGTTTATTTTCATTTCACTAAAATACTACTTCACAAACTTAATTTTAGGAATAAATTTATTCCATTTCATCATAATTATATTGCTAAATAATTAGCGATTTAAAAGGTCTACATTTAGTTTTGCAGTAATTAATTTATTATTTAAAATATAAACAATGAAAACATTAAATTTGCTTAGTAGAGCTGAAATGAAAAAAGTAATGGGAGGAACAATGGACAAAGAAACAACCTTAGCTTACTGTCTTGATCACATAAAACTCGATGGTGAAAGCCAAGCTGAAAATGATATCATAGAGCAAGTTGCTATTAACGCCTGTTACCAAGCTTACTATCAAATGACGTCTTAATGAAAAAAAGAATATTTATAGCTTTAACGATTTTAACCATTACGCTGAGTTTAAAAGTAAACGGGCAATATTGTGAAATTAATGGTACATTCGATAAGCCTACTACTTATAAATACGCTTATATCGTTGATATTAAACAAAAGGAAATGGCGTATAGTGAAATAGTGAATAATCATTTTGTGCTTAAAGTTTTGCAACCAAAAGTATATCAAAATGTCTATCTTTTTTTTGAGCAAGATTCTACTAAGACCTACAGCTATTTTTTGGATCAAACAAAAAGAATTGGAAATAAAGGTGCAGGGATTGTGATTGAAAATGCGAATTTACTATTTGAAGGAGATGCAAAACATATCAAGGTGCTTAAAGGTGAATTGAACGAAGAGCTACATCAAATGCGTATTGCGTTGAACACTAACAATTATGATGATTTTTTTGATCAACATCCAGATTCTCAATTAACTATTAGTATTCTTAAAGCGCTTTTAAAACTCAATCAGATGCCAGAGCTAGAGCCAAAATATGATTGTAAAAAGCTTTATGATAAATTATCCGATAGGATAAAAAATTCTCCTGAAGGGATAGAAATACGCACAAAAATTTGATTGTAATCGCCAACAATTTGTAGTTAAGATTGGTTTGAAGAAATAACAAAAAAGGTTCGAAAAAAATTTCGAACCTTTTTTGTTTAAGCCTTTTTAAGAAATTCTGTTTTTAAAACGACACGCATTTTATCTGCTTTGCAATCTACTTCTCCGTCATCGTCGGTAAGTTTAATGTTTTTAATTACCATTCCTTTTTTAAGGGTAACAGAGGTGCCTTTTACAGGTAAACTTTTAATCAAGATTACTGAGTCGCCATCTTTTAACCTATTTCCGTTGCTGTCTTTTACAATTAATTCTTCTTCTTCCATTGTGATATTTTTTGTGAATTTACTTATTTCCTTTATCAATAGCGCTATTAATTGCATCTTGTATTCTTGGTCTAATGTTTAGTCGACCTAATTGCTCGCTTACTGTAGGGTTTACCCTATTGGATAAAAAGATGTAAACCAAGCCTCTTGATGGATCAACCCAAACGCCAATTCCGGTGTAACCAGTGTGCCCAAATGTTTGTGATGATGCCAACTCTGAGGGATATTTTTTAGTCAAATCCGGATCCCATCTGTCAAAACCTAAACCTCGGCGGCTTACGTTAGACTGTTTGCTGGTAAAGTTGGTTACGGTTTCGGGTTTAAAATATTGCTCGCCACCGTAAGTGCCCTTGTTTAGCAGAAGCTGATAGTAGATGGCCAAATCGTTGGCATTGCCAAATAACCCTGCGTGTCCGGCTACGCCTCCGGCCAATGCCGCACCTTGGTCGTGTACAAAACCTTCCAACAATGTTTTTCTAAAAGCCTGGTCATCTTCGGTAGGTACAATTTGATCTTTTTTGAAGCGGTTTCTAGGTAAATATCCTGCGGTGTGCATGCCTAATGGGGTATAAAAATTATCCAAAACATATTTGTTTAGGGGTGTTTCGGTAATTTGTTCTACAATGTCTTGCATTACATACATGCTGATATCGCTGTAAACATAGCTGCCACGTGTTTTTATAGGCGAGTTGAGCATCCTTGGCCACATAAAGTCACTAAAAAATCCTTTTTTGATGTAGTAATTGTCGGCTACTTTAGTTGGAAAATAAGCCGATGAATCTCTGCTATAATCGCCTTCCTTTACAAAATTATGAAACGGAATGTAAGGGATAAATCCTGCTTGATGCAGCATAACTTCGCGAACGTTAATTTTGTTCATGGGCGTGCTTCTAGCTTTTGGTATGTAATAGCCAATGTTGGTGTCGAGGTTGAGCTTGTTGTTTTCTACCAAATGCATTACGCTTGGGGTAGTTGCGGTAGTTTTGGTTACCGATGCCAAATCGAAAATATCGGTTACTTTATTTGCAATTTGGTTGTCGTAAGTATGGTAGCCAAAAGCCTTGTTATATATTACTTTTCCATCTTTGGCCACCAAAACTACAATGCCTGGAGCTGCTTTGTTGGCGATGGCTTCGGCGGCAATTTTATCAATTTCTTTTAGGTTTTCGGTGTTTACGCCGGCATCTTCGGGTACGGTATATTTTAATCGGGTAACCGCAGTTTTGTAGCCCGACCCAACAGTATATTTCCCCGAAAAGCCAATTTTTAAGGTTTGGGTGGCTGCAATTCCTCCAAAAATGATTTGAGGAGTAACCATTGCCGCCTCCTCCGAGTGTTGTGGGCACCACACCACAGGAGTGTTTAAATTGTCGAATGCGTCTAAACTTTTTCCATTGCCAAATAGCGTTACTATCACTTCTTTATGTTTGGCTGTATTGTAAATAAAATTTAATAAGCGTTCGTTTTTTGTCATCTGGTCGGTAACGCTGATAAAAACAGTGCTAAAAAATTTCAAGTCATCTTCTAAATCGTTTAACGTTGTAGAATCCTTGTATTTATTGGCCGAAATGGATTTTACATCCGCATATTTGTTTAACAAACTGTCAAAAGTGAGTTGGTGCTCATAACCTAAATTAACCGAAACAAACTTTTTTTGTGCCAATTTGGAAATGGGTAAATATTCGTTTGCGTTATTTAATACTACGGTAGCATTTATAATGGACTGCATACTTTTTAACCTAGCTTCATTTTGCTTATGTTCTTGTGCGCATGCACTAAACGTAAACAAGCAGCTTAAAAAAATAGCCGCTATCTTATTTCTTTTCATAAACTTTCTCTCCATTAACATAAGTTTTTAATACTTTATTTTGTAAAATTTGTTTGCCGTTTGTGGTCATGATGTCGTTTTGTAGCATTACAAAATCGGCCAATTTACCAGGTTCTAAGCTGCCTTTTTCTTTTTCTTCAAAGTTGGCTTTTGCTGCCCAAATTGTCATTCCTTTTAGGGCTTCTTGTTTGGTTAATGCATTTTCCATTTGGTATCCGCCCTGCGGAAAATTATTGTCATCTTTTCTGGCAGTTGCCGCATAAAAAGTAAACATTGGATTGATTTGCTCTACCGGAAAATCTGTTCCCAATGGGATCCATCCGTTTTGGCTAAGCAACTGTTTGTAAGCATAGGCTCCTTTTACGCGTTCTTTGCCTAGTCTGTCGGCCGCCCAATACATATCTGAAGTGGCGTGGGTAGGCTGTACGGATGGCACAATGTTGCCCTCACCAAATAAGTTAAAATCGCTTTGCGCTACCACTTGAGCATGCTCTATGCGCCAACGTTTGTCGTTTTTACCATTCAATACTTTGTTGTAAATTTTTAAGATGCTGCGGTTGGCAGAGTCGCCAATGGCATGTGTACACATTTGAAAATCATGTTTATTGATTAAGTTGGCCACTTCTTCAAAATGTTTGAGTTCGCTTAATAAAAAGCCCGATTTAGTGGGCATATCGCTGTATGGGTGTAACAGGCAAGCGCCTCTAGAGCCCAAAGCGCCATCGGCATATACTTTAAATGCACGTACATTTAAACGGTCGGTTTTTATGGCACCACGTTTAATTAAGTAATCGTAATTGTTTTTGGCATCAGATAGCATGATGTACAAGCGCATTTTCAAGGTGTTGTCTTTTTGCATTTGCTCTATAAAGGTAACGTCATCAGCACTTAAGCCACAATCGTCTATGGTGGTTAAACCCACTTCAAAGCAATTTTTTTGTGCATCAAGCAACATTTTCTTTTTTAGTTTGTCATTTGGCGCAGGTACTTTGCTGCTCACTAAATCTACCGCATTGTCTATTAAAACCCCGGTAAGTTTTCCATTTTTTTCTATAATATCGCCACCAACTAATGCAACTGATTTGCTAATTTTTGCTGCATCCAATGCCATTTGATTGGCAATGGCGGCATGTCCGTCAACACGTTCCAATACCACAGGTCGGTTTGGAAAAAGCGCATCTAATTTTTCTTTGGTTGGAAATTGCTTGTCGGCCCAATCATTTTGGTCCCAACCACGACCGGTTAGCCATCCATCGGGGTGTGTTTTTGCAAATTCGGTTACACGTTTTAGCACGTCATCCCAACTGGTTGTGCCTCTTAAATCTACATTTTGCAAACTTTGTCCGTAGCCCAAAAAGTGGGCATGTGCATCAATAAAGCCTGGGTATATAGGTTTTCCGTTGGCGTTAATGCTTTCGGTAGCGGCGTATTTTTTTTGAATTTCGGCAGTTGTGCCTACACTTAAAATTTTGCCATCTTTTATGGCCATTGCTTCGGCTATTTCAAATTTATCGTTTACGGTATAAATTTTGGCATTGTAAACTACTAAATCAGCCTTTGGCTCGTTGCAACTGCACAAAACAAAAGCTATTGCGCACAAGGATAAAAATTGCTTCATATTTTAAAGGTATAAAAAGTATCAGTTACTGTTGGATTTGAGAAAAATTTCAGGTTCAAATATAAGCTTCAAAAACTCATTCGTTCAGTTTTAAGTCAATTCGTATCAACAATGTTAAAAACAAGCTAGAGGTTAAGGGTAATTTTCGCTAAATTAGCGGTTTTACAAGTGTATACTAAATGTCTGATATCATACAACTTTTACCCGATAGTGTAGCCAATCAAATTGCAGCCGGCGAGGTGGTGCAAAGGCCTGCTTCGGCAGTAAAAGAATTACTAGAAAACGCCATAGATGCAGGTGCTGATAAAATACAGCTCATTATAAAAGACGCCGGGAAAGCACTAATACAAGTGATAGACAATGGTTGTGGCATGAGCATTACCGATGCTCGAATGTGCTTTGAGCGACATGCCACCTCTAAAGTGCGCAAGGCAGAAGATTTGTTTGCGATAAGGACTATGGGTTTTAGGGGTGAAGCCATGGCCTCTATTGCGGCCATTGCACAGGTAGAAATGAGAACCAAGCGCCATGAAGACGAGGTGGGTACGCTGATTGAAATTGAAGGCTCGGTTTTTGTAAAACAAGAGCCAATTGGCACGCCAAATGGAACGAGTATTTGTATCAAAAACCTTTTTTACAACACACCTGCAAGGCGAAATTTTTTAAAGAGTAATCCTGCCGAAATGCGACATATCATCGACGAATTTCAGCGTGTGGCTTTGGCAAAACCACAAATTGCCTTTAGTTTACACCACGATGGGATTGAAATTTATCGCTTGCCTGCCGCAGTGATGAAACAGCGCATTGTCCACTTGTTTGGAAACAATTACAACGAACGCCTTATTCCGGTTGAAGAAGAAACGACCATTATAGATTTGAAAGGGTTTATTGGTAAACCACAATTTGCAAAAAAAACACGTGGCGAGCAGTTTTTTTTTGTTAACGACCGTTTTATTAAAGATGCTTATTTAAATCATGCGGTAAATAAAGCCTATCAGGATTTATTACCGAATGATAATTTCCCGCTTTATGTTTTGTTTATCGACATAGACCCCGCAAAAATTGATGTAAATGTTCATCCGACAAAGACAGAAATTAAATATTTAGACGAAAAATCTATTTATGCCATTATCCACTCGGCAGTAAAACGTTCGTTGGGTAGATTTAATATTACTCCTACTATAGATTTTAACCAGGAAACTGGCTTTAATAATATGATTACACCTAAGGCGCACGAAGATATTGTGCCGCCAACTATTGCCTTTAACCCCGATTTTAATCCCTTTGGCCAAGCAAGAGCCGTAACCAAAGAAATTCCATTTTTAAGAAATCGTGAGTCGGCAATGGTGCCTAGCAAAAACTGGGGTACTTTGTATGAAGTTAGTGCTCATCGTGAGGTATCGCAATCAAGTTTAGCAATTGGCGATGAAGCCCAACAAAATCAATTTTCTCCATTGCAAAAGCAATTTATGCAAGTGCATAATCGTTATATCGTATCGCAAATCAAATCGGGCGTTATGGTTATAGATCAACAAGCAGCACACGAAAGGATATTGTACGAACGTTTTTTACTTCATTTAGAAGATAGAAAGGGTGCTTCGCAACAGAGTTTGTTTCCGCAAACGGTAACACTAACGCCCAATGATTTTGAGCTGGCCAAAAGCTTACTGGATGATATCAAGAGTTTAGGTTTTGAAGTGCGGGAGTTTGGCAAAAATACTTTGGTAATTGAGGGTATTCCGGTTGATTTAGGGAGCGCAAATATTAACGAAACACAACTTTTTGAGCATTTAATAGAAGGTTTTAAAAACTCGCAACAAGAATTAAAGTTGGACAGAAGAGACGCTTTGGCGCGAAGTATGGCAAAAAATAGTGCAATAAAAGTTGGTAAATCTTTAAGTCAGCATGAAATGAACACCTTAATTGAAGAACTCTTTGCTTGCAAAACGCCAAATATTAGTATAAGTGGCAAGCCTGTTGTAGAAACCATCGCCTTAGAAGAGATAACAAAAAAATTTGAAAGATAGTAAAGAGACGTAATTAAATATGAACAATATAAACTTGCCACCCGTAGTAAAAAATTTACTTATTATCAATGTGCTATTTTTTTTAGCTACTTGGGTTTTCGAACAACAAGGTCTTTTTTTAACCGAATATTTAGCGGTTTTTTACTTCAATTCGCCTTATTTTGAAATTTGGCAGCCCATTAGTTATATGTTTATGCATGCCAATGTAACGCATATTCTTTTTAACATGTTTGCTTTGTTTTCTTTCGGCCCTATTTTAGAAGTTCATTTTGGCGCTAAAAGGTTTCTCAATTTTTATTTGATCACAGGTTTAGGTGCTTTGGCTTTACAATGGGCGGTACAAGCTTTTGAAGTATATCAAATCACGGGTGCAATTATGAATAACGTTAATACGCTAACGGTAAGTAATTCAATGGATGTTAAAACTTTACAAAGCATTTATTTTGGCCCTATGGTTGGTGCATCTGGCGCAATTTTTGGCTTGTTGGTGGCTTTTGGCATGCTTTACCCAAATATCGAGTTATATATCATGTTTATTCCGGTGCCTATAAAAGCAAAATATATTATTCCCATTTATATAGTGATTGAGCTATTTTTAGGAGTAGGGCGTTTTTCAGGAGATTCTGTAGCGCACTTTGCACATTTGGGTGGCGCTTTAATTGGGTTTATATTGGTTAAGCTATGGCGAAATAAAAACACTTATTACGATTATTATGA
>CANHHZ010000066.1 GCA_947460275.1 Sphingobacteriaceae bacterium
TAGCTGTCTTTTAAGTTACCAAACAAAACCAAACTAGTAAAAAAAACAATTTATTGTTATTTAAAATATGCAAAATCAAGAACCAGTTAATAAAGTTGACAGAAATAAAATTTATTTTCTAATCATAGTCATAATGGCTTTATTAGGTATTAACGCCTACTTATATTTCAAAAACAAACAAGAAAGCAGCAGGTTTGTCACTGTAAATACAGAGAAGGACCGCCTTAAACTGGAGGTAGAGAAAATTGAAGTGGAACTTGACAAAGCAAATGCCTTAAATTTAAATTTAAGTACTCAACTACAAGAAGACCAAGAATTAGCGAGAAAAAAAATAGCTGCCCTGAAACTGACGCTGGAAAAAGGAGAACTGACGAAAGCGGATCTAGAAAAGGCACAGAAAAAAATTAAAGAACTGATAGAATTTGTAAATAACTACAATATTCAAATAGCCATATTAGAAAAAGAAAACAAATTTTTACGAACAGAAAGGGACAGTCTGAAAACCAGCGCAGACAAATACATTGTAAAAGCCGAATCGCTAGAAAAAGAAAATCAAAATTTAAGTTCACAAGTTAAAATAGGCGCAGCCTTAAAAGCTTCAAATATTGATATCAAAGCCTACAAAAGTAAAAACTCTGGTAAAAATATTTTGGTAACCAAAGCAAGCTCAGCCAACAAAATCATCATTAATTTTACTATCGTTTCTAATGCATTGGCAGAAAAAAATTACCATAAAGTTTTTTTAAGAGTATTTGACCCTGCGGGTAATTTAGTAGCCAAAGACGATAATATGTTCGAAATTGAAAATGAACAAATGCAATACAGCAGTGCAATAGAATTTATGTATAACGACGATAATTCTACTTATTCAATCGATTGGACAAGTCCGACACCATTTATAAAAGGTAAATATGTAATGCTTTTATATGCCGATGGTTACGTGATGGGTAAAGGCGAAATTGTACTCAAATAATACCATTTAAACTAGAGGGAAAGTTAAGAAAAAGGTAGTGCCAAGATTTAATTCCGATTTAAATTCGATATGTCCACCTGCATTTTCGACAGCCTGTTTTACAAAAGCTAGACCCAAACCAGTACCCGAAGATTTGGTCGTAAAATTTGGAACAAATATCTTGTCTTCTAAAGACATCTCAATCCCTTTTCCATTGTCCTTTACTTCCACATAAACATTTTTTTCGTCGTTGACAACGCGGATTTGGATGGCACATTTGTCTTTTCCTTCTGAGGCTTCAATTGCATTTTTAAGCAGGTTATTAAAGGAACGCATGAGTTGATCTCTATCGCCCATAATTTTTATGGGTTGATTTGTGCGGTCCAAAACCATAATTTCTGTAAGATCTGAAGTATCAAAAACGGTAAGCGTCTGATTAATGATCGGCAACAACTCCAATTCTTCTAATTTTGTGTCCGGCATTTTGGCAAAGCTAGAAAACTCTGAGGCAATGGTAGCTAGGCTATCTATTTGTTCTATAAAAGACTTGTTAAAACTAGCAAACTTTTTTTCAAAATTGGGGTCTTTTTCTCGCCAAGCTTTTTCTAGTAATTGCACCCCTAGTTTTAACGGCGTTAGCGGGTTTTTAATCTCGTGTGCCACCTGTTTGGCCATTTCTCTCCATGCACTTTCTCTTTCTGATCGGGCTAATTTGCCTGCACTCAGCTCTAAAGCGGCAATCATTTTGTTATATTCTCTAATCAATGAACCTATCTCATCTTGCCGATGCCAAACAA
Source organism: Sphingobacteriaceae bacterium (assembly GCA_947460275.1). Taxonomy (GTDB): domain Bacteria; phylum Bacteroidota; class Bacteroidia; order Sphingobacteriales; family Sphingobacteriaceae; genus Pedobacter. The sequence goes on from CANHHZ010000066.1 coordinate 1,750, forward strand.
TAGGTTGATTTTTTTGCCCTAACTTGGTCTTACTAATACTTTCCTGAATAAAACTAAGGGGACTTGTAATTTGATTGGCTAAAAAAACAGCCAAAATTCCAATGAGCACAAAAACTAATGCATAGATATTAATTAAGGTATTAATGAAGAGTCCAATTTTAGATTCATAATCAGACTCGGCAGCATAGAAAGGAATACCAATATAAGCGATGGGTTTGGTTTGTAAATTTCGAATTGGAGCATAAGCGGCGGCGTATTTAAAATTCCCAATTCTTTCGGCTTTATTTAGGTACTCTGATTGCTTATTTAAATTAAGATGCATGAAAGCCTCAGTATTAATTTTTTCACCAACAATCCCACCATCATACATTTTTGGTAAAGATGTGAGATATAAGTTACCCTCCAAATCGTACAAATTTAAAACCGATGTGTTTAATTCGGCGAATTGATTAAATTCAAACTTAGTTTGGTCATCATTGATAAGTACATCCCTATTGGCAATCTGCTTTTCAAACGAGAGTTGTACTTTACGCAATTTTTCTTTCATCAGCTCATCTTGCTGTCTTAAGTATTCATTTTTGATGAAGAAAAAAGTAGTCCAACCTACAATCAATAAGGTAGCAACCACCGAAAAAATAACTGAAAACTGAATACGAGTTTTGTACAAAACCTTATTAGCATTCATCATAAAGTACTGATTGAGCTTAAAAAGGCCTGTATAATGCTCATCGATTTTTTTAACCAACCCAATAAAAAGATGAAGTACTGAACCAAATACGATAAATACCAAAAAGAAAAATGACAAAGTAGCAAGCCGCTCTAAATAAGTTACTCTTTCAGTACTAATTACAATTAATTTAGACTTATTGGGTCGGTAAATAGCATGACTAAGATCTGTGGTATCATTTACAAATTTAACTGCTCCAATATCGGCTTTAAAAGAAGTATTAAACATAGGATAAGTATGCTTCCCAGATTGATTGAAAAGTTTGTTATCTCTATAAAATGCAAGTGAATAATTGCTAAAGTCTTCATCGCTCTTCAATTTTCCATCTATCAACACATCAGGAAATCTGCTGTTATAATCGTAGGGTTGAGATTTTAGCTCGATGACCAAAGAACCTAACAACATATTTTTTTCGAATATGGGGATGATACTGAAATAGTTTAAAAACCCAAAAGTATCGTTTATACGATACGAATAACGAGTTTCGGGGGTCTTTAATGCCCCTGATTTTACAAGCTCGCGGTATTTAAAAATTGTGATGTTTTGAGTGTTATTTAAATTCTCGTCATAAGAATTAAACGCATAAATTTTATACTCGTACCGGGACAAGTATCCATCTAGGTACCTTTTTTCCAGATAATTATAAAACCAAAAGAGTTGTTTATCCTCGGGTTGTTTAAAATAGGCAATTAGTGTCGAATCAGTGCTTATCCCTTTTTCGAAACTAATAATGGAGTTTATTACTTTTGGATCTTCAGCATTTAAAAGCTTTTCGACGATAACTTCTCTGTTCGTACGCTCTTTGATGCCATTAAATTTGAGGTATTTTAACGAGGTAAGAAAGGCCATGCACAAAAATAAGAGCGCAAAAGTGATGACCGAAAATTTACGTTTCTCGATATAGTTATTCCAGCCAATTAAAAAAATCAATAAGCCGTAAACCAAGAAAAATCCGTTAAAATTTGTGACCAACTTGTAAATAAAAACAGCCAAAAGCACCACACAAAAAATAATTAACCGCTGCTTATTACTGCTTTTTAATTGCTTGCTCAACTCAACAAATATGTTGATTAGCACATATACATTAAACCAAGCCAAACACAACACAAATATACTTGTCCAACTTAACCAACTTAGGCTAATGATGTTGGTGAGGTTAAAATTGATTTTAGAATTATATATCAACCCAAAAAACACACCGTCTAGCAAAATAGCGACTGACAAGACTATGGAAAGCAAAAAAATATGCAACAAGATACCTCTTGCATTATTTTCGGTTAACCAATTTGGCAATCGATATTGGTAACGGTGCGTATAAGCAAAAATTGCAAGCCAAGAAATGGCCAAAACATTTAAAAACAAATCGCCTAAAGAAGGTAAAAAATCACTTTCAGCGTAAATTGAGGGATTAAAAACTTCTATGTTAAATTGATGATTTAACCAAAAATATTGTAAATCTGTTAAACGCAAAACGAGAAAAAAGAGAGCGAGAATTGCAGTGGCCCAGCCTACAATCCCTTTTTTAGCTAATGCAGAGCAGTACGAATTTACAAACAAGCATATACTGAATAAGCCCGTAAGCCAAAGCCATATTTGTAAATTTTCATAGGTTTTTTGAGATATTTCAGGACTCAGTTTTACTGCAAAAAGAAAGTCTTTATTAATATTAAAAATATTAACAAAATTTTTATCGCTAAATACTGCTAAATCTAAAGTTTTGTTAGGAAATAAAGAACTAAAAAACTGATTTTTAAGGTATTGATTTTGTACACTAAACTGCGATTTAATATCAATTAAAAAAACATAAGTAAATGCCTTATCTGTTTTTTTGATAGCCTCAAACCAACCATTGCTTAATCTCCTAAAAGAACTGCCTTCGGGCAAAGTCTTTATTTTAGGAAACGTTGAAGAAGAACTCCAAAAAATTAGATTTTCATTTTTATAAACCAATACATTTATGCCCTGCTGGGGATAAGTAGTGATAAAATTTGCAGCTAATTTATAATCTGTAGAGAGGCTTTTAAGTTGGCGGAAAAGGGTTGGCTGATCTAAAAAATTAGCTGTAATTTGCTCTTTATTGGTCAAATTATCTTGAAGAATTTTTGCTTCTTGTACCAGTAAATCACGCTTAGTTACTGCATTATTTAACGACAACGCTGTGATGATACAACAAACGCCCAAAAGCAGCAACAGTAATCTAATTTTACCTCCAATATTCACAGTAAAGCTATTTAAATAAAGGTATTAAAAATAACTTAGGTATGGTTCAACAATTTAAACAATACGTTAAATAGAGTTGAAATTAGATGCTAGCACTGCTAGCTTGAACTTCTCGGCTTACTTTTTTTACTAATCCTTGCAATACATTACCTGGGCCAACCTCTACAAAATCTGTTGCGCCATCAGCAATCATATTTGCTGCCGTTTGTGTCCATTTTACAGCTCCTGTAAGTTGGGCAATTAAATTGCCTTTTATCGTAGCTGGATCGCTAGTTGGCTTAGCGTTTACATTTTGATAAATTGGGCAAATTGGGGCAGAAATATTAGTTTTTTCTATCGCTTGTTGCAACTCAATTTTAGCTGGCTCCATTAAAGGCGAATGAAAAGCACCTCCAACATTTAACTTTAAAGCACGTTTTGCTCCTGCAGCAGTTAGTTTTTCACAAGCTTCGTCTATTCCCTCTAAACTACCCGATATGACCAGTTGTCCCGGACAATTATAGTTTGCAGGAACTACCACCGCAGCAATATGTGCACAAATCTCTTCCACAACTTCATCAGCTAAACCTAAAATGGCGGCCATCGTGGATGGTTGTAATTCGCAAGCTTTTTGCATTGCGTTTGCGCGAGTAATTACTAATTTTAAACCATCTTCAAAAGACAAAGCATTGGCTGCAACCAGAGCAGAAAACTCTCCTAAAGAGTGTCCGGCTACCATATCAGGTTTAAATTCGAGCCCTAACACTTTTGCTAAAATCACGGAATGCAAAAATATAGCTGGCTGAGTAACATTAGTTTGTTTTAACTCTTCTTCTGTTCCACTAAACATAATATCGCTTATGCGAAATCCAATAATTTGATTGGCCTGTTCAAACAATTCTTTAGCCAATGGATTTTCATAAAGGTCTTTGCCCATGCCCACAAACTGAGCGCCCTGGCCAGGAAAAATATATGCTTTCATTTTATTTAATTAATGTAAAGTTGAAGTAATGAGCTTCAAGAATTCGGCTCTTGTTTTATCATTGCTAATAAATTCGCCGGTAAAGGCCGAAGTTGTAGTTACAGAATTTTGTTTCTGAACGCCACGCATCGCCATACACAGGTGTTTACATTCTATCACAACGGCAACACCTGCAGGGTTTAGCGTGTCGTTTATGCAGTCTCTAATTTCGTTGGTTAACCGTTCTTGCACCTGTAAGCGTCGAGCAAACGCGTCAACAACTCTTGGCAACTTGCTTAAACCTACAATATGTCCATTTGGAATGTAAGCGATATGAGCTCTACCAAAAAAAGGAAGCATATGATGCTCGCACATAGAGAAAACTTCAATATCCTTAACCACCACCATTTGGCTATATTCCTCTTTAAACATTGCCGAGCGTAGGATTTCATCAGGTTTAACATCATAACCATGGGTCAAAAACTGAAGTGCTTTTGCTACACGTTCTGGAGTTTTTAAAAGCCCTTCTCGCTCGGGGTCCTCCCCTAGTTGAGTTAATATATTTTTATAATTACTGGCTATACTGATAATTCTTTCATTGTCGTAAGAATCAATTTTTTGATAGCCAATAATCTCCTCGTCGTGCTCGTATCTATTATTTTGTTCCATTTGTTTTTAATTACCAAAGTACTCTACGTAATTATTATCTGTTTCGTAAAGTTTTATACTGTGTAAATATGCTCCTTCTTTTTCTATATGCGGCAGTAATTCATCCCAAATTGCGATGGCCAAATTTTCCGTTGAAGCTAATTTATCTTTCATAAAATCAACTTCTAAATTAAGATTTTTGTGGTCAATTTTATCTACCACATACTTATTGATAATTACTTTTAACCATTTCAAATCAACCAAAAAACCTGTTTCTGGATTAACTTCGCCTTTTACGGTTACATACAAATTATAGTTATGTCCGTGCCAGTTTGGGTTGGCACATTTACCAAATACCTCTTGGTTTTTTGCGTCGGTCCAATCTGGTCTAGCTAATTTATGGGCTGCATTAAAGCTCTCTTTTCGTGTTATATGAATCATTTTACCAAATAAAACACAAATATACATATTAAGATGAAGCAAAAAGTGCAAAATCGGTTAGCGAAGTTCAAAATTGCCAATTCTCAATGTTATTCTTTAATTTAGCCCCATGAAAATATTGCTTGTAGCTGCAACTAAAACCGAGCTGATAGATGTTTTTGCGCATTTTAACTTGCCCAATCAAGACTTTGTGCCACATGTAGAATTTGACATCCTAATTACCGGTGTTGGCATTACCGCCACAGCTTTTGCTTTAGGCAAAAACCTCAACAACGATTACAATTTGGTGCTAAATGTTGGTATAGCCGGAAGCTTTGACAGGCAAATTGCCTTAGGGAGCTTGGTAAATATTGTTGAGGACACCTTTGCCGATTTGGGGGCGGAAGACAACGACTTATTTTTAACGCTTGACGATTTAAACTTAGGTAAGATAACTTACCAGTCTACTTATAATACAAGTTACTCTAAAACAGCTCAACTACAAAAAGTTAAAGGTATTACCGTAAACAAAGCACACGGCAATATAAAAAGCATAAACTTCATAAAACAAAAATTTAATCCAACCACCGAAAGCATGGAAGGAGCTGCTGTTTTTTATGCGTGTGCGGCAAGCCAACTGCCCTGTTTGCAAATAAGAAGTATTTCTAATTATGTTAGCTCAAGAGATAAATCGACTTGGAAGATTCAACTCGCTATAAAAAACCTAAATATTTGGGTAATCAATTTTATTGAAAATTTGACAGCCAAATGAGTTCCAAAAAAACTGAAACCACCTTATTGCTTACTTTTGTATTATGAAACTTAGCCTTGGTTTTTCGCCCTGCCCAAACGATACTTTTATTTTTGATGCTTTAATTCATGGTAAAATAGACACTGAAGGATTGACGTTTGACGTTTCTTTTGATGACGTAGAAACGCTTAACCAAAAAGCCATGAAAGGCGAGTTGGACATTACCAAGCTTAGTTTTCATGCTTTTGGGCATGTAGTCAAAAAATACGCACTATTAAACGCAGGCAGTGCTTTGGGTTTTGGGGTGGGGCCGCTCTTAATTTGTAAAGCCGAAAATTACGCTAAAATTGTTGATCAATTGACCCGTAAAACACCCGATTTAAAGGTAGCTATTCCTGGAAAATACACAACCGCAAATTTTTTATTGAGTATTGCTTATCCGCAATTATCCAACAAAAAAGAAATGGTTTTTTCTGAAATTGAACATGCTTTACTTAACAAGGAAATTGATTTAGGCCTTATTATTCACGAAAATCGTTTTACCTATCAGGACAAAGGCTTACATAAAATAATGGATTTAGGCGATTATTGGGAAAAGCTTACAGGTTGTGCCATTCCGTTGGGAGGTATTGTAATCAATAGAAATTTGCCAGTGGAAATACAGCAAAAAGTAAACAAACTAGTTCAAAAATCTGTGGAGTATGCGTTTGAAAATCCAAAATCGGCTCTGGGTTTTATCCGCCAACATGCGCAAGAAATGAACGAAAATGTAATGTATAACCATATAGCGCTCTATGTAAATCAGTATTCCGTAAACTTAGGGGACGAAGGAAAAAAAGCAATTGACACTCTGTTTGGTATGGCACAACAAAAAAAACTTATTCCAACAATCGAAGAAAACTTATACGTGCCTTAAGGTTATATTATTGCACGCAAGGCCCATCGGGTATTTGTTTACTTATTTTTATCAATTTAGTAACTACTAGTGTAGAATCGTAACCCCCTGTTACAGTTGTGGTGTCTGATTTAACCAAATTGCCTTCAAGTTCTACATAAACAGGGGTATATGGCTTTTCGAAACCTAAATTAGCATAAGACAGCTCTAGTGTTTTTGCACTATCAGCCACCCAAAACTCTCGATTATCCTCACAATCAATAAAAGATTTTACTTCAGGCCCATAGCTATAAAGCCCTTTTAATTTTATTGTTTTCGTTGCGTTTTCGGGTTGATTTTTGCCGTTACAAGCAATAATAATGCAAGTGAAAACAAAAAGGGGAAATGTTAAACGTATAAATAATTTCATGAATTAAAGGGATTGATTTAAATGGTTAATTTTTTTTACACTTAAATTAGCAGCTAAAGCCGAGGCAATAAAAGAGAACAGACCAACGGTAGTAAACACCAAAATAAAGTCTTTCCATTTTAGGGCTATGGGGTAAGCATCTGTTATTAATAATTTTGCATCGCCCATCTTAATCCAGCCAAGGCGTTGTTGCAATAAGCAAAAAACCAAACCAATGATTAGGCCAAAGATACAACCTGCAAGCGTTATCATCATGCCTTCGGTAAAAAAAATTCGCTTGATAAGTTGTTTACTTGCGCCTAGGCTATTTAAAATAGCAATATCTTTTAACTTATCTATAACCAGCATCGTTAAAGAGCCGATAATATTAAAAATGGCGATGATTAAAATAAAAGTTAAAATGATGTAAACCATCCATTTTTCTGAGCCTAGAACATTGTATAGTGCCTGATTCTGCGCTATCCTGTTCTTAACTATATAATTTTTGCCCAAGCTTTGGCCAATACTATCCCTAAATGCATCGGTGTTTACGTAATCTTTCAAATTGATTTCGATAGCTGAAACATTTTGGGCTTCGTTTAAAAGCTTTCGAGCAAACGAAATGGGTACTATCAGCATATTGTCTATCTCTTGTTGTACTTCAAACACACCAGAAGGCGAAATGTTTAAAACCGTAAAATCGTCCATTGGGTTTATAGCGCTTGCCTTAATGTTTTTTTTCGGAGAATAAATTTGTAACTGCTCAAAAGGATCACTTACATTGATGCCTAAATAAGCCTGCAAGGATGATCCAACCACTGCGTTAGGGCCATTGTCATTCTTAAGCACAAATTGACCTTCTAGCATAATGGTGTCTAAGCTTTTGTTATTTAAAAAATCGTCGCTTACTCCCTTTACCAAAGCCGGAGATTGCTTGTTGGCATACCAAATTAAAGCATTTTCAGAGAGCACTTCTGTGTACGAAAAAACCGCCGAATTTTTTTTTAATTGATTAAAA
>CANHHZ010000067.1 GCA_947460275.1 Sphingobacteriaceae bacterium
TTAGTGTATATCCAATGCTGAAATTGATCTATTACGGCTACCCAAGGCAAAGTTTTTAAAACGTCGGCAAGTTGTTCTTTTTTTGCACGTACTAAATCTTCTTCATTGTCAAAATAAACATTCCAATTGTCCATTGAAATCAATTCCATACTCATAGAAGCCAATTCGGCAACTTCGGAAGGGCAATGTTTAAAATCGTTTAGTTCTAAATTTGCAGTTAAAAAAGTATGTACGGCATGTCCACCTTCGTGTACCATAGTAGTTAAGTCCCTAAACGAATTGGCTGAGTTCATGAAAATAAACGGAGCGCCAGTTTCTGCTAGAGGATAGTTGTATCCACCTGGTGCTTTGCCCATTCTGCTTTCTACGTCAAATAGGTTTTTGGCTTTCATAATAGCTAGCTTTTGTCCCAAATCGGGATGTATGGCTGTAAAGCAAGCAATGCTTTTGTCTATCAATTCTTGCCCGTTTTTGAAGGGTTTTAACGCTGGTTTTCCGGTAGTACTTACTTCCATATCCCAAGGTTTAAGTTGCTTTAAACCCAATGCATTTTTTCTTTTTTCAGCTTGTTCTTGTAAAATTGGTACAATTTCTTTCTCAATAGCTTCGGCAAAATCATAGCAGTCTTTTGGGGTATAATCGAAACGTCCCATTGCTTGGAACATATAATCGCGATAATTTTCAAAGCCAGCATTTTGGGCAACCTTGTGTCGCAAGGCTATCAATTCATTAAATAACGTGTTAAGTTCTTTTTTTGCAACTAATCGTCGTTTTTGTATGGTTTCCCATGTGTCTTGTCTAACGCTGCGGTCGGTATCTTTTAAAAAATTAGCAGCTTGTTCTAAAGTGTATTCTTGTCCACTTAGCGTTACGCTCATGGCGCCGGTTATGCCTTGATATTGTTGCTGGCTTACCTGTAATTGCGTAAAAAGTTCAATATTTTCTTCCCGATAAAGTTCCAAGGCTTTTTTTATTCCACGGATATAAACGAAGTACTTATCTGGGTTTAACTGGTCTATAAAAGGGCTGTCGCTAAATTTTTTATTCAGTTCGTTGGCCAATGGCGAAATTTTAGGCTCAATTTCAGTGGCAAAATATTGAAAATCCTTAACCAAATTTTCATTAGCGGTATCGCAGCTCATTTTGATATATCTCCAAGCGAAATCTTCCTCTAAAGCAGCTTCAAGTTCACTTTTATCTTTTAACCATTTTTCCAATTCTTCAGCATTGTTGATTGCTCTTTTTAGGAGTTCTTCTAAAATTGGAGATAGGTATTCCCATTCCATTTTTAAATTTTGTGGAATAAAAGTTCTAGTTTTTTTATTTATGGCTAGGTTGTTCATGTTCGGATTAGTTTAAATTTCAATAAATTTTATCTTGTTCTTAAAAATGCATCTAACAAAAAGCAAACGGCAAACACTACCGATGCGTAGCCGTTGGTGGTTGCAAATGCCCTGTCAACTTTGCTAATGTCGTTTGGCTTTACCAACAAATGTTGATAGATGAGCATAGCACAGAAAAAAACTATTCCAATGTAGTATGACCAGCTAAAAGTGCTGTAAAATACCGGTAATATGATGCACAATGCAGAAAAAATATGTAAAACTACCGACAAGCGTAAAGCGTTTTTGATTCCTAAAGCTGCTGGTATAGAATGCAATTTTTGTTCGCGGTCAAAATGCTCATCTTGAAGCGCATAAATAATGTCAAATCCGCTTACCCAAAAAAGTACGGCAAAGGAGAAAAAAAGTGGAACGATATTAAAATATCCAGTTACGGCTATGTAGGCCCCGATGGGAGCAAGAGCTAAGCCTAAGCCTAAAACCAAATGGCACAAAGCGGTAAAACGTTTGGTGAAGCTGTAAAAAAGCACAACAAATAAGGCAACCGGCGAAAGATAGAAGCATAAACTATTTATAAAAAATGCACTCAAAACAAATAAAATACAGTTTACGACTACAAAAGTTAGTGCTTCGCTGGCAGAAACTTTTCCTGCAGGAATATCACGCAGTAGGGTACGAGGGTTTTTGGCATCAATTTTTCTGTCTAAATACCTGTTAAAAGCCATAGCAGCATTTCTTGCAAACACCATGCACAAAATAACTAAGGCCAGTGCGTACCAGTTAAATGGTTTTTCAGATGTTGTTACGCCCAAAAAAAAACCAATTAATGCAAAAGGCATGGCGAAAATGGAATGAGCAAACAATACGAGAGAAAAATACTTTTTCATTTGATCAATATATCTTTGAGTAGATTAATGTCCAGGATAAAACTCTGGGTCAATGGTTGGCATCACAAAATCTTGGTTTACCTCGGTTATAAAATTTAAAAGTTGTTCTCGGCCTTGCGCTTTTTCTGCCGAAGTAATAAAAAATGGAGGAACTTCTTCGAACCATCCTAATAAGGTTTTGTTAAATTTTGCAACATTTTGATCGGTTTTTGGTGCCGATTGTTTATCTGCTTTTGTAAAAACTAAGGCAAAAGGTATTTGGCATTCTCCCAGCCATGAGCAAAATTCAAGGTCAATTTTTTGAGGTTCCAATCTGCTATCAATCAATACAAAAATACACTGCAAATTTTCCCTTTTTGTGAGGTAATTTCTGATAAATTTTTCCCATTTTTCTCTACTACTTTTGCTCACCTTTGCATATCCATAACCGGGCAAATCCACAATAAACCATTTTTCGTTTACCAAAAAGTGATTGATAAGTTGAGTTTTTCCTGGTCTTTGAGAGGTTTTAGCCAAACCTTGCTGGTTTACCAACATATTGATGAGGGAAGATTTACCAACATTAGAACGGCCAATAAACGCATATTCGGGCATATTGGGTAATGGCAAAGCCGAAACTTTGGTGTTGCTTACCACAAATGTAGCTGATTTTATAATCATCCTGCAAATGTACAATTATTGCTTGTAATGGACGAAATGTTGATATCTAGATTGTAGATAAATCAAAAAAAAGCTTATTTTTTTTAAAAACAACTCACCTCACAACTTTTAAAGATAAAACAATAAGCCTATATTTGTAATCACATTATGAATGAAAAAATAACTCCATACACTGGAACTGCCACTAAAAAAGAACAGGTGGCTACCATGTTCAACAACATTTCAGGTACTTACGATTTTTTAAATCATTTTCTATCTATCGGCATTGACATTATTTGGCGAAAAAAAGCTATCAAGGAATTACTAGCTAGCCAACCAAAAGTTATTTTAGATGTGGCTACTGGCACAGGCGACTTTGCTTTTGAGGCAATTCAAATTTTAAAACCTGAACAAATTATTGGGGTAGATATTTCTGAAGGGATGTTGAGTATTGCACGAAAAAAAATAGAAAAAAGAAACCTCTCTGATATTTTTTCAGTTCAAATTGGAGACTCTGAAGGTTTAAATTTCGACGATAATACTTTTGATGCCATAACTGTTGCGTTTGGAGTGAGAAATTACGAGGATTTGGAAAAAGGGCTATCAGATATGTTGAGGGTTTTAAAACCAAATGCTAAAATCGTTATTTTAGAGTTTTCTAAGCCACGAAATTTTCCGATCAAACAACTCTACAATTTTTACTTTCAATACATTACACCTTTTTTTGGCAGGTTGTTTTCTAAAGATAAAAGAGCATATACATATTTGCCAGAATCTGTAGAAGCTTTTCCTGATGGAGATACATTTGTGAGTTTAATGAAAAAAGTAGGATATAAATCAGCTAAGCATCGTTCGTTAACTTTTGGCATAAGTGCCATTTATACAGGAGTAAAATGATAAAAAAATTAACCCTTTTTTCTGCTGTCATTTTACTAACTTTTCCTATTGTAAAAGCCCAAAATTGGGGCGGCGGAAACGACGATAATCCTATCAACTGGGGTTTTATGTTCCAATACGTGGTTTCTGAGTATAAAATCACAAAAAATGCCAATTGGCGAAATCCTTATTATGATCAAAATTCTGGAAATAATGTCACCGATTCTTTGAATGCTATTTACTCTCCAACATCTCCCGGTTTTGGAATTGGATTTGTACTTAAGGGTCGATTAACTCAAAATTTAGATGTTCGTTTTACCCCATCCTTGGTTTTTAATGATAGGTTGATGAACTTTGAATATACTGGCCCCCAAATCAATAATCCAAATACAACCTTTGTGCAAAAAAAAGTACAAGCTACCATGGTTGATCTTCCCCTTGGTTTAAAAGTTAAGGCCGATAGGTTATTGAACTTTAGCGCTTATGTGCTGGGTGGATTAAAATATTCGTTTGATTTGGCTTCCAATAAAAAAACAAATGACGATGGCGCAGCTCCGATTGATAAATTAATTAAGAACAAGAAAAGCTTTTTATCCTATGAAGCTGGTTTAGGCTGCGATCTTTATTTTGAATGGTTTAAATTGTCGCCAGAATTTAAAGTGTCTTATTCTTTTAAGGATATTCTTAAGCACAATAACGATCCCTATTCGAACCCAATTGATAAAGCTAAACTTAGACATTTTACATTTAGTTTGTTTATCGAATAGCTACCCATTCCATTCAATTTTTATACCTTTGTTAACAAACACAAATAAATTATCTCATGGCTAAAATTGCTTTAATTACTGGTGCAACCTCGGGTATTGGTGAGGCTTGTGCAAAAATGTTTGCCCAACAAGGTTATCACCTTATCCTCCTGGCAAGAAGAGAACATCTGCTCGAAAATTTGGCGCAAGACTTAGTGAATAATTATGGTGTTGAGGTAAAAAAGATTCAGGCAGACGTAAGAGACAAAGAAAATATTAATTATGTGCTGGATACTTTGACTGCAACATGGAAAAATGTTGATGTACTAATCAATAATGCAGGTTTAAGTCAAGGATTGGAGCCCATTCAAAATGGATGTGTTGAGGATTGGGATACCATGATAGACACCAATGTAAAAGGACTACTTTATGTAAGCAAAATGGTATCTAACTGGATGGTTTCTAATAAAAAAGGACACATTATCAATATAGGTTCCATTGCTGCTAAAGAAGTTTATGCAAACGGAGCCGTATATTGTGCTACAAAACATGCGGTAGATGCGCTGAGCAAAGGTATGCGCATAGATCTTTTGCCTCATGGAATTAAGGTTACAGCTATACACCCAGGGATGGTAGAAACCCAATTTTCTATAGTACGTTTTAAAGGCGACGAAAACCGAGCCAAAAAGGTTTACGAAGGATTTGATCCGCTCGTAGCCCAAGATATTGCCGATGCCATATGGTTTGCCGTGAGTAGGCCTGCACATGTAAATATAGATGATATGTTGATCATGCCAACAGCGCAAGCAACTGCTACGCAAGTAAATAGAATTTAATATTTCCAACTCTAGAATTTATACAGATGATATCAACTCAAATAGATCAAGAAATTAAACAAGCTATGTTGGCCAAAGACCAAGCCAAGCTAAGAGGGCTAAGAGCAATTAAAGCTGCGTTTTTATTGGCCAAAACAGAAAAAGGACAAGCTGACGGAATTGACCAAGAAACGGAAATAAAAATTCTGCAAAAGCTGGTTAAACAACGCAAAGAATCTGCAACAATTTATAAAGAACAAGGAAGAGAAGATTTGTTTAAAGTAGAGCAAGAAGAAATAGATGTCATTAGTCATTTTTTGCCTAAACAATTAGAACGAGCTGAAATTGAAGCTGTTGTGTCAAAAATAGTTTCAGAAACAGGCGCAACAAGCGTAAAGGATATGGGCAAAGTAATGGGTTTGGCAAACAAGGAATTGGCCGGTAAGGCCGATGGAAAATTAATTGGAGAAATAGTGAAATTACAATTAAGCTAAAGCAAATGTTTAATTTTACTGATTAAACTAGCTAAAATTAAATTTACTATTTTAACTTAGTGGCTTATACCACCGCAAACAAAATATATGAAATACGAAATAATTGAAGAAAAGGGATTTAAATACATAGAGGCAGGAACTGGCGAGCCATTGATATTGCTTCATGGCCTTATGGGTGAGTTGAGCAATTGGGAGCCCGCATTAGATCACTTTAAATTAAATTATCGTGTTATAGTACCAATATTGCCAATTTACGAATTGCCATTATTGACACTTGGGGTTAAAAGTCTATCTAAATACGTATTTAAGTTTTTAAAATTTAAAAAATTAAATCAAGTTGTATTAATTGGTAATTCTTTAGGTGGCCATGTAGGTTTGGTGTTTACAGCAGCCCATCAAGAATTTGTAAAAGCCTTGGTTTTAACCGGCAGTTCGGGTTTATATGAAAATGCTTTTGGGGGTTCCTTTCCCCGTAGAGAAAGCTACGATTATGTAAAAGAAAAAGTAGAATTTACTTTTTACGATCCCGCTACCGCCACCAAAGAGCTTGTAGATGAAGTTTTTAAATCAATTAACGACCGCTCTAGAGTGATAAGAATTCTTGCTTTGGCAAAATCTGCGATTAGACACAACATGTCGAAAGATTTACCTAAAATAACCATACCAGTCTCGTTAATTTGGGGTAGGCAAGATAAAATTACACCTCCAGAAGTAGCAGTAGAGTTTCATCAATTGTTGCCAAATTCTGAGTTGAACTGGGTTGAAGAATGTGGGCATGCGCCTATGATGGAAAGACCAACTATTTTTAACGACTTTTTGGACAAGTTTTTGCATAGAGTTTTATTAAAATAAATGTTAAGTACAGCACTTATATCAAATGTTATTCCGCCACTAAAAACTTCCGATACGATACAGAAGGCTTTAGAGAGGATGAATGAGTTTAAACTTTACCATTTACCAATCGTAAACGAATCGCAGTTGTTGGGCTTGGTTTCAGAAAAAGAGTTGTTAGCTGCTCACGATGAACAATCTGCTTTGGGTAATTTACCGCTATCAATTGTAAATGCTCTTGTTTATAACGATGCGCATATTTATGAGGTGATTAAGTTGTTTCAAGAATTGAAATTGTCTGTAGTCCCAGTTTTAGATGATCATAAAAAATATTTAGGATTAATTTCTATACACAATTTGGTTCCTGCACTAACAGAGGCGATTGGCTTAACAGAAATTGGTGGAATAATTACCCTTAATGTAGGCAACAGAAATAATTCTTTGGCTCAATTGGCGCAAATTGTAGAGTCTGATAATGCTCAAATCCTATCCTCGTATGTAAGCTCTTCTCCAGATACTAATTCATTAGAAGTAACTTTAAAAATAAATAAAACCGAATTGTCGGGAATAGTTGCCGCTTTTGAGCGATATAATTACCAAGTGAAAGGAGTATACAATACCGACATACTCCATGATTACGAAGATAGGTTTAACTCGCTTATGAACTACTTAAACGTTTAGATTTCAATGAAAATAGCAATTTACGGTAGGATTTTTAACGATTCGGTTTTGCCTTTTGTGCAAGAGGTTTTTGATGCTTTGTCACAACATCAAATCCAGATCACAGTTTTTTCAAAGTTTCAAAGTTTTATTAGTGACAAAGTAAATCTTCCTGATGGCATAACTACTTTTACCACGCACGAAGAATTGATAAGTCAGACCGACGTGCTTTTAAGTTTAGGCGGAGATGGAACTTTGCTTGATACCTTAACTTTAATTAGAGACTCTCAAATCCCAATTATAGGTATTAACTTTGGCAGATTGGGATTTTTGGCAAGTATCAATAAAAATGAAATCAAAAACGCAATCGAAGCCCTAGTCAAAAACGAATATACATTAGATCAAAGAAGTGTACTTAACCTCGACTCATCTAACGATTTATTCTTGTCCGAAAATTTCGCACTTAATGACATAACCATCCATCGCAGAGACAATTCTGCGATGATGATTATCCATGCTTACCTCAACGGAGAATTTATAAACTCCTATTGGGCCGATGGTTTAATTATTGCATCACCAACAGGCTCAACTGCTTATTCTTTAAGTTGTGGGGGTCCAATCATTTTACCTAATGCTCAAAATTTTGTAATTACACCTATTGCTCCTCATAATTTAAATGTTAGACCCATAGTTGTTCCTGATGATTCTGAACTGACTTTTGAAGTAGAGGCCAGAAGTACTAAGTTTTTACTTTCTTGCGATTCAAGAACAGAGACAGTCAATCGTTCTGTCAAAATTACCGTTAACAAAGCTAAATTTAATGTAAATCTAGTTCGTTTAAACAACGAAAGTTATCTTTCTACGTTAAGAAATAAATTGCTCTGGGGAATTGATACCAGAAATTACTAAACACTAAAAATGCGTAACCTTAAAATATTTTTATTTTTTTTAATAACAACAGCCTGTAACCCAACTTTTGGCCAACGTTGGGAGTTGGGATTGAATGCGGGTGGTGCATCTTACATGGGCGATCTTAATCAGTATAATCCTGTAAAAATAAGCGGAGTTGCGGCCGGAGCATTTGCAAAATTAAATCTTAGTCCACGTATAGCCTTAGGCTTACATTATACCTTTGGCCAAATAGCTGCAGCAGATAGTCAATCAGACAACAGTCAATTTATAAGTAGAAACCTTAGTTTTTACACACCTTTGCATGAGATAAGTTTAATCACCGAGTTCAATTTTTTTGATATGTTTAGGGTAAATGCCAAAAAATATAGTCCTTACGTGTTTATTGGTATTGGAGATTTATTTTTTGATCCTCGTGCTGATTACAATGGCAATACCTATTCCTTAAGTGCTTTAAAAACTGAAGGCCAAGGAGAAAGTTATGCTACAAGTACGATTGTAATCCCCTATGGTGCAGGTGTTAAATACAGAATGTCTGAGCAGTTTAACGTATTTAGCCAAGTAGGCTTTAGAGTTCCTCTTACCGATTATTTAGATGATGTAAGTGGTAATTATCCAGATAAAAGTTTATGGGGTAACACAAATGGAGCACTAATAAGATCGGCATTATCAGATCGATCAGGCGAACAAAATGGTATTTATTTGGGTGTTCCTGGCACTCAACGGGGTGATTATAGAAAAAGAGACAGCTATATGTTTGCTAGTATAGGCATATCTTATACCTTTGCAAGCCGAAAATGTTTTAAATTTTAGGGGTAAAAGCGAGTTGAAATGGGATTTAAAGAACAGATAGATGGCAATAAGTTGCCGCAACACATCGCTATTATTATGGATGGTAATGGAAGATGGGCTAAAAATCAAGGAAAATTTAGAGCATTTGGGCACGAAAGTGGTGTGATTTCTGTAAAAGACATCGTGGAGGGCTGCGTCGAAATTGGTGTGAAATATCTGACCGTTTATGCATTTTCAACCGAAAATTGGAATCGCCCTATTGATGAAGTCAATGCTTTGATGGAATTATTAATCTCTACCATAAATAATGAGGCCCAAACACTCAACAACAACAACGTACGCTTAAATGCGATTGGTGATATCAACTCGTTGCCACAAAAGTGTATAGATGATTTGGCCAATGTGATGGAAATTACAGCAAATAACACCAAGTGCGTACTTACTTTGGCATTAAGTTACAGTGCAAAGTGGGAGATAGTTCGTGCCGCAAAATTATTGGCGCAAGAAGTAAAAGAGCAAAAAATTAGTTTAAATGATATCAATGAAGAAACATTTGCCGAACATTTAACCACCAAAAATATCCCAGACCCGGAATTGATGATACGTACAAGTGGCGAACATCGCATTAGTAATTTTTTGCTTTGGCAAGTAGCTTATACCGAATTTTATTTTACCGAAACTTTATGGCCCGATTTCAGAAGAGAACATCTATTTGAAGCCATTGTAGATTACCAAAAA
>CANHHZ010000068.1 GCA_947460275.1 Sphingobacteriaceae bacterium
AATCGAAAACCTTACCCGAACCGCCGTGTGACGGGGTTTGAGTATCGAAAAGAAAATAGTCTACGTCAGTTAAATAAGGTATGAACTGCTCAAAATCAAAATTAGTATCAATACCAAAAGCTTTAATTACCTCTACGCCGGTTTGTTTAATTTCGGTACAAAACGTTGGACTTTCTGTACCGTGCAATTGTACCGCTTTTAAGTGAAATGTGTTGATATGACGTTTAACAATCTCAATTTCTTCGTTCACAAATACACCGGTAGTCTTAATTGTGGAGGGCACATATTTAATTAGCTCGGCTGAAAGCAAAGAAATACACCGTGGCGATTTTGGATAAAAAATAAAGCCTAAATAATCGGGTTGCAAGCTTGCAACCTCAGCAATATTTGCAGCTTGAGCCATTCCACATATTTTCAATTTTACGTCCATTAATTTATAAGCTAATTAATTTCTTAAAACTTTTTAAAGCTTTTTTTGACAGCAGCGCTTCTTCTGCTTGGTAGTAACTATCGGCAAAAGAACTCCCTTCATTTATCGTCATAATAGCTAAAGCAGCATTGCATAAAACCACATTTGTTTGCGCATCTGTTCCTTCGCCAATTAAAATAGAAGTAAAAATTTTAGCAGAAGACTCAACGGAGTCGCCTCCTTGGATTTGATGTACCTCAATTTGTTCAAAGCCCAAATCGGCTATGGTATGTAGCTGTTCTCCTTTTTTGCTAAAGGTTTTAAAATCGCAAGTCATGGATACCTCATCAAAACCATCCAAAGCGTGTATAATGGTGTAATTTTTATCGGTTTGTTGATATAAATAGGCATACAATCTTGCCAATTCTAAACTAAAAACACCTACAATTTGATTTTTCGGCTGTACCGGATTTACCATTGGGCCCAGCATGTTAAAAAAAGTTTTTACACCTAAATCTTTACGGATAGGCGCAACGATTTTCATAGCAGGATTAAACAATGGTGCGTGTAAAAAACAAATACCAGCCTGGTCTAAGCTTTGCTTAAGTTTTTCTTCATTGTTGGTGAAAGTATAGCCCAAATGCTCCATCACATTTGAAGATCCGCAGCCCGAAGAAACCCCATAGTTACCGTGTTTTGCTACCTTAAAACCTGCTCCTGCTACTACAAAAGACGCTAGTGTAGAAATATTAAACGTGTCTTTCCCATCTCCACCTGTACCACATAAATCTACCAATTCGTAATCAGAAAGATTTATTTTTATACATAAATCTAACATTGCATCGCGAAAACCCTGCAACTCTTCTACAGTAATATTACGCATACCATAAGCAGTTATAAAGGCGGCAATTTGCGAAGCATTAAAGTCGCCCATAGCGATAGACGTTAAAATGCGTTGCGCCTCTTCGCGACTAAAAGTTTTATTTTCGAAAAGATGATTTAAAATTTTCTTCATGGCCTTAAAACAAAAAAGGTTGCTTTTTACAAGCAACCCTCTATATATTTTTATAAAAAATAAACGTACAAAACAGGATCACATCACGCTAATGCGTTATGCCACCACCAATTTTTGTTTGCGTTTATTTGTATCATTCTGTTTGCAAATATGGTACACTTTTAACGATTTGCAAAATCTTTGTTAAAATAATTTGGAATATTTTAGTTAACCAAATAATTTAATTGGTATTTGACAAAAATTTTGTGATGTATTTATACATTTTATTACAGCCAAATATCATATGACTGATCATGGCCACGTGCTTTTTTTTATCAATTACTTGAAGTGTGGAAGGTGTATTTTGTGCCTTTAAAATTTTATAAAATCTTTCCGATTGCAATTTAATCGCCTCATGGGTTTTATTGCCATAAAAAATGAGATGGGCATTGCTCACATTACCACTATAAAATAAGGGCGAACCTGCCTGCCACATTTTTTGTTCTTTGGTAAACGTTCTTAAAAAATCGTTATAAGCAGTGTCTTTTTTTGCTTTAGTTAAATATTCGTCCATATCTAAACCAAAAGCATCATTTAAAATTACTCCCTTAACAGGATTTGACAACCCAAAGGCTTTAAAATATTGCGGGTCGGCGTTAATTAATTCGCATAGATGTCCTCCTGCTGAGTGCCCCATTAAAAAAATACGGTTAGGATTACCGCCATAAGCAGCAATGTTATCTTTTACCCATTTCACTGCTTGTGCACTTGCCATGGCCATTTCTTTGTAGGTTACTTTTGGCGCAAGCGGATAATTGATTACTGCGGTAACAATATTATTTTTAGCTAAATTTCTGCCTAGCCACCAATAAGTTTCTTTTTTTCCGCTATTCCAAGAACCGCCGTGAATAAACACAATGACATCTTGATTAGACAAATTTCCTTTTTTATGGTAAATGTTTAAGGAGTATGCTTCGTCGGTATTGCCAGCATAATTGATATTTTTAACCGCCCTAATTTTGGCTGAACCTGTAAATATTTGACCTAAAAAACCAAAAATCATGAAAATTGTTATAAAGTTCTTATTTAATGAGCGCATTTTTTTCTTTTGTAAAGTGTTTAAATACTAAGCTATCGGTAAGTGCGGGAAGTAACTTATTTAACCAAACGGTTAATTTGCCTTGACCCGTCATAATTAAGGTGCGTTTTCTTGCTAAAATTCCGTTGGCAATTCTTATGGCAACTTCCTCTGCAGTCATCATTTCACCTTCCTCCATGCTGGTTTCGCCGTGTGAAACTCCATCTTTTGACAATGCAGCTACACGTATATTGGAAGTAGTAAAGCCTGGACAGGCCACCATTACATGCACACCTGTTTTTAAAAGTTCGGTACGTAGAGCCTCCATAAATCCATTCATCGCAAATTTAGAAGAAGAATAACCAGTACGACCAGGTAAACCACGGTATCCCGCAATGGACGACACCCCTACTATACTTCCTTTTGTTTTTAAAATTTCGGGCAAAGCATATTTTGTACAATAAACAGAACCCCAAAAGTTTACATTCATTAAGTTTTTTAACACCGACAAATCTAAATCATTAAATAAAGCTCGCATAGAAATACCCGCGTTGTTGATGAGTACATCAACTTTACCAAAGGTGATTAACGATTGCTGAATTAAAAACTCACAATCTGTTTCTTCACTTACATCGGCCTTAACAGCCAACGCTTTAACAGCATATTTAGTTTCTAGGTGATTTGTTATTTCGCATAAGGTAACGTATTGACGAGCAGCTAAAACTAGGTTTGCACCTCGTTTTGCCAATTCTTCTGCCAATGCCTTACCTATGCCAGAAGATGCACCGGTAATGATAACTACTTTATTTTTAAAATCCATTTAAAATTTAGTTTATTTGATAAACGAGCCTTCGTAAGGAACTCGTGTTACAATTGAACGACCAAGTGTTATTTCATCTGCGTATTCTAATTCTCCGCCAAAGGCGATACCTCTAGCTATGGTAGTAATAGGAATTTGAAAATCTTTTAATCGTTTATGAAGATAAAAAAGAGTAGTATCTCCTTCCATATTGGCGCTCAGGGCTAAAACAATCTCTTTAACTGGGCTTGAAGCAACCCTATTCACCAAGCTATCAATAGCCAAATCTGAGGGACCAACACCATCCATTGGAGAAATTAAACCGCCCAATACATGGTAAACACCAAAATATTGGTTGGTATTTTCTATGGCCATCACATCGCGGGTATCTTCTACTACACAGATGGTTTCTTTATCTCTTTTAGCTGCCAAACAAATGCTACATATCTCATTATCCGAAATATTGTGGCATATTAAACAATGTTTTATTTCTGCTTTTAAACGAATTAGGGTATTTCCAAAATGCGAAACCTCTTCTTTTTCCTTGTTTAACAAGTGCAAAACCAAGCGCAGGGCGGTTTTTTGGCCTATCCCAGGTAATTTAGAAAATTCGTTTACGGCTTCTTCGAGCAATTGAGAAGAAAAATTCATAGCTACAAATTTAAATTTATCTTCGAGTTTATTGATTTAAAAATGTAATTTATTACTTTTAGCAACTAAATATAAATTATGAACCCATCTATATTACTTTCTTTTTTAATTGGATACTTTCTCCTTTTGATCATTATTGCTTTTGCAACCTCAAAAAAAACATCCGACAATTCTACATTTTTCTTAGCCAATAGAAATTCTAAGTGGTATTTGGTAGCTTTTGGAATGATTGGAACAGCACTCTCGGGGGTAACTTTTATTTCTGTACCCGGAGAAGTTGGCGCTGCATCAGGTAACCAATTTCAATATTTTCAATTTGTTCTCGGCAATGCCATTGGCTTTATTATTATTGCCACAGTTTTATTGCCGCTGTATTACAGAATGCAACTGACTTCTATTTATAGCTATATAGAACAAAGATTAGGTTATTATAGCTACAAAACTGCAGCTTCTATATTTTTGGTTAGCCGAACCATTGGCTCTGCTTTCAGGTTGTATTTAGTAGTAATTGTATTACAACGCTTCATATTTGATGGTTATGGTATTCCATTTTGGGTAACCGTGCTTATTTCTTTGGCCCTAATATGGTCATACACCTTTAAGGGAGGATTAAAAACAATTATCATTACCGACACCCTACAAACATTTTTTTTAGTTTTATCGGTATTTTTAACGATATTTTTTATTTGCAGCAGTCTTGATTTAACAATTCCACAAGCTTTTGAAACGATAAAAAATAGTGGCTACGCAAAAATTTTCTTTTTTGAAAATTTTGAAACCAGCAAATTTCACATCAGCAAAGCCTTGTTAGGTGGTATTTTTGTAACTATCGCAATGACCGGGCTAGACCAAGACTTGATGCAAAAAAACTTAAGCTGCAAAAACATTGGCGAAGCACAAAAAAACATGTTTACGTTTACAGGTGTTTTTGTGGTGATTAATATTTTCTTTTTAAGCGTTGGCGCATTACTTTATATTTTTGCGAGCAAAAATGGGATAGAAATTCCCTTAGATGCGATTACTGGAAAACCAAGAACAGATTTTCTTTTCCCAGAAATAGCTTTAAACCATCTTTCTACTATACCAGCTATTGTATTTATGTTAGGCTTAACCGCAGCCACTTTTGCCACTACCGATAGTGCTTTAACTGCGCTAACCACTTCTTTTTGCGTTGATTTTTTAGGTATGGACAAAAAAGAAAATCAAGAAAAGAAAAATGCAGTTACAAAAAGACACTTTGTACACGTAGGCTTTTCTGTGCTGATATTCTTCGTTATTATTTTATTTAATGCTGTCAACGACGATTCGGTGGTTGGTGGAATTTTTAAAGTAGCCTCTTACACCTATGGCCCACTTTTGGGATTGTATGGATTTGGATTGTTTGTTAGAAATAGAGGTTTACGAGACAAGCTAGTTCCGTTGGTTTGTATATTGTCTCCGGCATTATGCTATTTACTCGCCACCTACTCTTCTGCAATATTAGGTGGTTATGTTTTTAGTGTAGAGTTAATTTTAATCAATGGATTGATTACCTTTGCAGGCTTGTTACTGATCAGTAAAAAAACTGATCAAAAAACTAAATTTTAAATAGCTACCTCCAAAATGACCAGTGAAGAAAAGATAAGAAATGCTTTTGCCAATAAAGATTGGCAAGAGATTAAAGTAACAGACAGCTGGCAAATTTTTAAAATTATGGCCGAGTTTGTGGATGGTTTTGAAAAACTAGCCAAAATAGGCCCTTGTGTAAGCATTTTTGGTTCGGCCAGAACTCCAGAAACCAATCCCTATTATCAAATTGCCGTGGAATGTGGGCGTTTGCTTACTGAGCGAGGTTATGGTGTAATTACAGGTGGTGGCCCGGGTATTATGGAAGCCGGAAACAAAGGTGCGCATATAAACGGCGGAAAATCGGTAGGGTTAAACATAGATTTGCCTTTTGAGCAATTTCACAACAAATACATAGACCCCAACAAACTTTTAGAATTTGATTACTTTTTTATTAGAAAAGTAATGTTCATGAAATATTCGCAGGGATTTATCGTATTACCTGGCGGAATGGGAACAATGGACGAGCTATTTGAAGCAATTACCTTGATACAAACTGGAAAAATTGCCCGATTCCCAATCGTGTTGGTTGGTAAAGCGTACTGGGGCGGATTGGTAGATTGGATTAAAACTACGATGTTGGAAAAAGAACACAACATACATGCCGAAGATTTAAATTTGTTTAGATTGGTTGATACGGCAGAAGAAGCTGCAGAACATATATTTAGATTTTACGATAAGTATGTGCTTAAACCTAATTTCTAAGTACTAAAAAAGCCAACTTTAAGTTGGCTTTTTTAGTTTAATAGCATTTGTAACGCCAAAAAATTTAGTTATCGGGTTATGCTTAAACGTGACTTACCCCTCCGCTCACCACTAATTTCATGGCTTCAGACGCACTCATATTCAAATGTTTAATTTTATCCTTTTTTACTACACAAACCTGACCTGCAAATGAATATGAAAAAGGAAAATATACAATCACCTCATCTGGCAAGTCAATTTTAGTTAAATCGCTTTGCGTTAAAAATCCAATCCTTTTCAAGTCACCTTCAGCAACTAAGACCGGATGATTAAATTTTTTGTCATCACCAACAAATGCCTCTGTCAAATCTTTGATAGAAGAAAAAATAAAATTAAGTAAAGGAAGTTTGTTTAGAGTACGGTGAAACCAATTGTACATAGGCTCGGTTACAAAATTGGTCACAAAAATACCCGCAACTAAGATGATAAAAATAACTAGCGCCAAACCTAATCCCGGTATATTACGGCTTTCGCCAGTAATTGGATTTACACCTAAAATATTATTTACATTTAACCAACTATCTACAGTTGTTACCGCCCAAACTACCAAATAAATGCTCAAAGCTATAGGCACAACCACCAGCAAGCCTTTGATCAAATAATTTAACGTTATTCTTCCTATCTTATTCATCCTGCAAATTTAGCTAAAAACAAAACATTACTCGTAATAATAAACTCTTTTAACCCGCTGCGATATGTTGGTCAATATTTCGTAAGGGATAGTATCAATTTGATTAGCCAAATCGATAATGCTATGCTGTTCATTAAAAACAATAACCTCGTCTCCTTCTTTTACCGTTAAACCACTTACATCCAACATACACATGTCCATACATATACTCCCAATGGTTGGCGCAAGTTTTCCATTGATGAGCATTTTACCAATTCCGTTACCAAATTTGCGACTATAACCATCGGCATACCCAATTTTTACTGTAGCAATTGTTCCACCATTTGGTAAAGTGCCAACACGATTATAACCTACTGTTTCTCCTGGCTTAATATTTTTAATTTGAGTTACACTTGTTTTTAAAACAGCTACAGTTTGCAATATTTTTTTTGACAACAAGGCCTGATCAAACCCATATAAGCCGATGCCTAAACGAACCATATTAAATTGAGCATTTGGCCAACGCGAAACACCCGAAGTATTTAAAACATGGGCTAAAGGGAAATCACCAATTTCAGCACATAGCTCATTATAACCTAAAGAAAAGGCTTTCATCTGTTGTTTGGTAAAGTCATCGTGAATAGTGTTTTCACTTGCCACTAAATGCGTAAAAATAGACGCCACCTTTAATCTATTGTTATTTTTCAACATCTCTTTTAAGGCGCTTAAATCTTCTTTTTCGAAACCAAGCCTATGCATTCCCGTGTCTAACTTGATATGTATTGGAAAATTATAATGATCATTTGGTAAAAAAGATAAAAAGCTTTCTAAAATAGACAGACTATATATTTCAGGTTCTAAATTATGTTTAAGCATAACCTCAAAAGCGCTGGGTTCAGGGCTCATCACCATTATGGGTAAGCTAATACCTGAATTTCGCAAAGCAACACCCTCATCGGCATAAGCTACAGCCAAATAATCAACCTTTTGGTATTGCAATAGATTAGCAATTTCAAAACTTCCACTACCATAAGAAAATGCTTTTACCATAGCCATCAACTTTACTCCGGGCTTAAGTTGCGAACGGTAATATTGTAAATTGGCTGCAACAGCATTAAGATTGATCTCTAAAACTGTAGCGTGTGTTTTATGGATAAGCAACTTGCTTATGCGTTCAAACTCGAACTTACGAGCGCCTTTAATTAAAATAGTTTCGTTAGCTAGTTTAATACCCTTTAAATGAGATATAAAGACTGATATATTGTCAAAAAATGACTTTTCGAGATCAAATAAATGAGCAAATGCCGAAATATTTGGTCCTATACCAATCAATCTGTCTACGTTTTTTTGCGCCAACAAATCAGCAATTTCGGCATAAAGAATTGCATTGGGCTTTCCTGTTTCGTAAATATCTGATAAAATTACGGTTCGCTTATTGTGCTGGTTTTGAAGATTTAAAAAATCTAAGGCAATAGCCAGCGAAGAGGTATCTGCACTGTAAGAATCGTCGATAATAGAACAATTATTTGTCCCATTCATCAATTCTAAACGCATGGTTACTTGGGTTAGTTTAGCTAACCTATCTCCTGCTTCTTTTGCCGAATAACCCATTGTTAGCAAAATAGCCCAACAAATTATAACATTTTCTACGGAGGCTTTGTCGATAAATGGGATGCGACAAGAAATTTTCGCTTCTTTATATAGTGCTTCGATATAGCTTTTACCTTCAAAGATTTCTACTTTTATCACTTGTAAATCTGCAGCTTGTTTGGTGCTCCAAGTAAATTTTTTGGTACCGGGTAATTTTATTTTATCACTGTTTTCGATATAATCAGGTGAGTAAATCAACAAATCTACACCGGCAAACAATTTAAGCTTTTCCTGTAATTTGGTTTCCCTGTTTAAAAAACCCTCGGCATGAGCTTCGCCTATGTTAGTCAATATCCCAATAGTTGGACGAATAATTTTTGCCAAAGCATCCATTTCGTCAAGTCTGGAAATTCCAGCTTCAAAAATTCCTAAATTATGTCCATTGTCAATTTGCCAAACGGATAAAGGCACACCAATTTGCGAATTGAAACTTTTCGGACTGCGCACAATAGAAAAATCAGTTGCCAATAATTGGTTCAACCATTCTTTAACAATAGTTTTGCCGTTACTTCCAGTTATACCTATAACTTTTAATTGATATTCTTTTCGCTTAAAACTGGCCAACTGTTGCAATGCATCCAAAACAGAAGGCACTATTAAAAAGTTAGCATCATTATA
Organism: Sphingobacteriaceae bacterium; assembly: GCA_947460275.1. Lineage (GTDB taxonomy): Bacteria > Bacteroidota > Bacteroidia > Sphingobacteriales > Sphingobacteriaceae > Pedobacter. The sequence goes on from CANHHZ010000068.1 coordinate 9,159, forward strand.
TTTTTCTACAAAAGATGGATTTGAAATCACGAAGCTCCTTATCCCATTTTGATAGGCGTTTGCAATAAATTCATGTCCATCACGGTGACCACCAACTGCAAAAAATAACGAGCCGTTAGGGTCAATTACAGTTCTGCTATCAGTTAAGAGCTTGCTAACCAATAAATTGGGTTTAGGCAATACGCTATTTGCCTTGAGTAATTGTGCGATATTAGAAACAGAATATTGAGTTTTATTCATTATAAAAATAAAAATACGGATAGCTGATATTTTTTTACGAATTTCAGCAAATAATTATGAAAACACTGAAAGAAGAGCAACTCATTTTAGATAAAAAATCTGCTTTGGCAAAAGCCGAAAGTTGGTGTGCCTACCAAGAACGTTCCCAAAACGAGGTAAGAAATAAACTTTATGATTGGGGATTGAGGCCCAACGAAGTTGAGGAGGTGCTTACGGAGTTAATTATAAGTAATTTTTTAAACGAAGAAAGATTTGCGCTGGCCTACGTTTCTGGAAAAATTAATATTAAAAAATGGGGCAAAATCAAAGTAAAACAAGGCTTAAA
>CANHHZ010000069.1 GCA_947460275.1 Sphingobacteriaceae bacterium
CTAGGAGGAACAAAAAGTAAATTGCCTTTGTTAAAAGATAAGCAAAGCAACGAAACAAAAATATATATTTGCCGAAATAAAACTTGCCAACTGCCAGTAAGTACGGTTGCCGAGGCAGTAAAATTATTAAATTAAACTATAAAGAATGAATATCAATTCAAACACCGTAGTGTCTTTAACCTATGAGTTACACACTACTACTCCAGAAGGTCAGCAAGTTTTTGTTGAAAAAGCAAATGAAGAGCAACCATTAGTATTTTTATATGGTGTGGGCATGATGTTGCCTAAATTCGAAGAACATTTACAAGGTTTAACCGTAGGTGATGAATACAGCTTTGAACTTTCTCCTGCAGATGGTTATGGCGAAATTGATGCCACTGCACATGTAGATTTGCCATTAGATATGTTTAAAGAAGCTGGTGGCGAGTTGCCAAACGTAGGCGATGTAATTCCTTTGCAAGACAACCAAGGCAATCAATTTCGTGCAGGCGTAACTGGTGTGCACGAAGCACATATTTCGGTTGATTTAAACCACCCGATGGCTGGCAAAAACTTAATTTTTGCTGGTAAAATATTAACGGTACGCGAAGCAACTGCTGACGAAATGAGCCACGGGCATGCACATGGTGCCGATGGAAATGCTGGTCACTAATAATTAGTTGCTCAACTATAAAAAAAAAGCCCTAAAACTTAGTTTTAGGGCTTTTTTTAGTTTGATGCTTTTGAAGCCACCAAACTAATGGGGGGTACATCCATCGAGTTGGCGGTGCTCAGCTTTAATGTTCCTTTTACTTTTACCGTTTGGTAAGTAAATTTAATTGGTTCTGCCATTTCTACCATTACCATAATCGGTATTCCATTTTTACCACAAAAGAAACATTGATTGATAGGTAGGGTAGAGAGCATAAATTTGCTCTGTTTCATTCCATCTTTTATAGGAACAATGTAGCCTTCCAATTCGAATGGTTTGTTGGCATATTTTTTTATTTCGTTGCCAAAAATGGCATACATTTCTGTTTCTTTCACCGTTTTAAAATCAACGGTGCCAATTACGTCCCAATTTTCAGATAAAATTTGGTCATTTGGATCGTGTTGGGCTTTTGCACTAAAGCCAAAGCCTGCTAGCAATAAAAGTATAAAACTTAATTTTTTCATGTTCATTAATTTTTGGCCAATATTTTAGAAATATTAGCTCGGTAAGCCTGCGATGCAGGAATAATTGAGGCAAATATACCGATAGCTAAACCGGTAAGCAATAAATAAAATTCATTTGAGATAAAAATTAGTCCGCTTAGTTTGGCTTGGCTACTTTCTTGGTAAGCGCCTATAAACCCCAAAGTCAAATGTCCTAATGCTAAGCCTAAAATAGTGCCCGCAATGGTGAGGATCAATCCTTCTAAAATTACGATTAAAAACAATTTAGTTTTAGAGGCGCCTAGGGTACGCATAATGGCCAAATCATAACTTCTTTCTTTTAAAGAGTTGAATAAATTTATAAAAACACTAATGGCGGCTATCAACATAATTAAAACGGCAAACCACTGTAAGGTATCTACACCTACGCCAATCAACGAAAATAAGCGAGTGCTTTCCATGGCGGGCGAGGCCGATTGTAAACTTGTCATTTGATTTACCATACGTGGAAACATAGCCACCGACATGGGCGATCGGTATTGAATCAACAGCGAGGTGATTTCTTTTCCTTCTATTTCCCCATTGGCCTCTTCGCCATGCATTTCCCAAACACTTGCCACATTGGTTAATATCAAATTATCGGTAACATTGCCTTGTGGTGCTAAAATACCCACAACTTTATAAGCATGTTCTTTGTGTAAATCTTTATTTTCGGTTAATCCATGTGCCCCAAAAAAAGTATCGCCAACTTTTAATTTTTGTGCTTTGGCTACCTCAGCACCAATAGTTGCTTCTAAATCGGCTTGCCAAAATTTTCCACTTTGTGTTTTTAAGCCATAAAGGCTAATGTAATTGCTGTCTGTGCCCACAATGCGTGTTCCGTTATAATTGTCGCCAAGCGCAAGCGGTACGGCTCTTTTTACAAATGGATTGTGCGCAAGTTCGTTGGCTTCTTTTAAGGGAATATTTCCAGTAGGAAAATCGATGTAATAAATGCTGCTCAATATGAGTTGCAGTGGACTTCCCTTTGCGCCAACCACTAAATCAATATCTTTTGAATTGTTGTTTAACTTCTGCTCAATTTGGGTGCTGGCCAACAATAAAATGGTCAAAATTGCAGTTCCAAAGGCAATAAGCATAACGCTTAATCCTGATGATAATGGTTTTGAGTTTATGCTTTTCCAGCTTATTTTTAATGGGCTCATGCTAAATTGTAAGTATTGGTAAACGCATCTTTAACTCTTTTATCGTGTGTAGCAACGATTAAAGTGGCTTGGTTTAAGTCAGACTGTTCTAATAGCAATTGTAAAACAGCAGTTGCATTATTGTCATCTAAGCTTGATGTTGGCTCATCTGCAATAAGTAAAGCAGGTTTATTAATTACAGCTCTAGCAATAGAAACACGTTGCAGTTGTCCCTGACTAAGCTCACTTGGGTAAGCATTTTTTTTATCGGCAATGCCTAACGATTGCAAAACCTCGTGAATACGTTCGTTGTTTTCGGGCAATTGAGCAAAACTTTGAGCCAGAAGTAGGTTTTCGGCTATAGTTAAGCTTTTAATTAAATGTGGGCGTTGAAAAACGATACCGATGTTGCGCCCTCTAAATTGGTCTAATTTTTTTGAGGTGAGCTGGTAGATAGAGGTTTCAGCTATGTTAATTTCGCCTGTTGTGGGTTTTAAAATACCTGTTAATATGTGTAATAATGTAGTTTTACCGCTACCAGATTGGCCAAGCAATAGCCATCGCTCGCCATCATTAATTTGCCAATCGCTAAAACTTATTTTTGATAAGTTGTTGTAACTGTGGGTTACTCCTTTAATTGAAATCATTTGCATAAATTGATAGTACAAATGTAAGATATGCCATTTAAATGAGAAGTTTATCTTGTAAAGTATTTGCTACCAAATGTCTGCTGAAATACGTAGGCTTAGTTATATAAAAAAAAGGAACGCCAAATTAGTTTAGCGTTTCTTTTAAATGGGTTTAAATCTATATTATTTAGACATTTCCTGACGTAATTTAGCTACATCTTCATTGTTAATGTAATCATCGTAAGTCATCATTCTATCAATGCTACCTTTTGGTGTAAGTTCTATAATACGCGTAGCTACCGATTCTGTTAGCGCATGATCTCGCGAAGTAAATAAAACAGTGCCTTTAAAATCTTTCATGCCGTTGTTTAATGCCGTAATCGATTCTAAGTCCAAGTGGTTGGTAGGTTCGTCAAACATCAACAAGTTGGCCAATTGCAACATCATTCTCGAGAACATACAACGCATTTTTTCGCCACCAGAAAGTACTTTTACGTTTTTAAGTACTTCATCTCCAGAGAAAAGCATACGACCCAAAAAGCTTCTTACAAACTGCTCATCGGCTTCTGTACCCGAATATTCGCGCAACCAATCTACCAAGTTTTCGTCTTTTCCTTCAAAATAGTCAGAGTTATCGTTTGGTATATCGGCGGTGCTTATGGTTACGCCTAATTTAAACTCGCCTTTGTAATCTTTATCTCTTCCTGATAAAATATTGTAAAAAGCGGTGGTAGCCAAACTGTTTTGCGAAAGAATAGCAATTTTATCGCCTTTATTTACCATAAAGTTTACGTTGCTAAATAAAACTTCGCCGTTTAGCGTTTTACTTAAACCTTCAACCTGTAAAATTTGGTCGCCTGCCTCGCGGCCAAGGTTGTTAAATAAAATTGCAGGGTATTTTCGGCTCGATGCCTTAATTTCCGAAATATCAATTTTATCTAAAGCTTTCTTACGTGAAGTTGCCTGTTTAGATTTTGAGGCGTTGGCGCTAAAACGTTGGATAAATTCTTGTAGTTCTTTGACTTTTTCTTCTAGTTTTTTGTTTTGGTCGCTACGTTGTTTCAAAGCTAGCTGACTACTTTCGTACCAGAAGGTGTAGTTACCTGTATAAATGCTCATTTTGCTAAAGTCTATATCCACAATGTGGGTACAAACTGCATCTAAAAAGTGCCTGTCGTGCGAAACTACTAAAACAATTGCTTGGTAATCGGCTAAAAAGTTCTCTAACCAAGCAATGGTGTCAATATCCAAGTCGTTGGTAGGCTCATCTAATAACAAAATATCGGGGTTACCAAATAGCGCTTGTGCCAATAAAACACGTACTTTTTGGTTACCATCTAGTTCTTTTAGTTGCTTGTAATGGTGTTCTTCTTTAATGCCCAAGTTGCTCAATAGGGTAGCGGCATTGCTCTCCATATTCCAGCCGTCTTTTTCGGCAAAAAGGTTTTCTAATTCGCCAGCACGTTCGCCATCTTTATCAGAAAAATCTTCTTTTAAATAAATGGCGTCTTTTTCTTTCATAATGTCGTACAATTCCTTGTAGCCCATCATCACGGTTTCGATTACCGAAAATTCATCAAATTCGTAGTGATTTTGTTTCAAAACCGCCATGCGTTCGCCAGGGGTAAAAGCCACCGAACCGCTTGTTTGATTAACTTCACCGCTCAATATTTTTAAGAAAGTAGATTTTCCGGCACCATTGGCACCAATTACGCCATAACAATTGCCTTGAGTAAATTTTAGGTTAACCTCTTCAAATAATGTACGTTTTCCGTAGCGTAAGGATAAGTTTGAAACTGAAATCATGAATTTAAAATAAAATGCAAAGGTAGTTAAAATTTATGGTTTTAAGCGTGTTTTTAAAGGTATTAGCGCAAAAAAAAAGCAGCCTTATGGCTGCTTTTAAATAAATATTTTTAGTAATTCCATTTAAATCTTTGTTTTTCGCTTCCGTTATCCAAAAACAACAAACTAGACTTAACAGAAAATTCTGCCTCTAGATTTTTTCCATTATAACTAGATGGTATCCATTCGATGTCAAAGTCGATGTCTTTATTCTTGATATCGAAGGCATACATCTTGTTGTTTATTTTGTAACTTATGGTGTAAATTACATCATCGCTTGATTTTACAGTGGCAATGATTTCAATTGGAATTTCTTTGTTGTATATGATTTGTTCTTTTGGAAAAATAGATTTTGCAGCTGCTTTAAGAACGGAAAGATATTGGTCTATAGAACAGATAGGGAGCACTACGGAGCCATTTCCGTTTGCATTTGGATCAGTAATTGTTATTTCAGCTTTTTTAAGTGCTATGGTGTCTAAAAAAAGTATTTTTTTTAAGTCGTAATTATATCTTAAAGCTACCGTCTTGTCGCTATTAAAGGTGTACCAATTGCCAATTCTTTGGTTGTCTTTGTAAGCTCCTCTTATCCAAATATCTCTGTTTGTGTTTTCAACAAAATAAGCCCCTTCTAATTTATTTTTTTCATTTACATTATAGGTAACTCTGGAGTTGTCTGTTAATACTTTTGTTTTTTGTGTAATTTCTGTGAAAAGGGTGCCAATTAAAGCACCAGTTATGATCAGTGGTAATGTTATAGCTTTCATAATTTTTGTAATTTTCTTTAAAGGTAGGTGATTATAAATTATTTATCAATTATGTGTGATAAGATTTGTGTTACAATTAAATATTTTTTTGGCCGCTTAATAAAAGTTATACTTTTGATGCATGAACGATTTTGAAGTTTTAGAAAAACTAATTAAAGGCAGAAGAAGTATCTTTCCGGCGAGTTTCCTCGATAAGGAAATTTCGAAGGCAACTATTCAAAGTATCTTAGAAAGTGCAAACTTTGCGCCAACGCATAAGCTAACCCAACCTTGGCGTTTTGTGGTGATTACCGGCGATGCCAAAATAAGGTTGGGTTTAACCTTAGCAAATTTATATAAAGAAGGGACTTTACCTGATCAATTTTTGCAGAAAAAGTATGACAGTTTTACCGACAAAATAGCCAAGGCAAGTTGCATCATTGCTATTAATATTCAATTTCATCCTGATAAATTGCCCGCTTGGGAAGAAATTGCCGCCACAGCCTGTGCGGTACAAAACATGGCTTTAACCGCTCAATCGTTAAATGTTGGGACTTACTGGAGCTCACCTACATTTATAGAAAAGTTAGATAGTTTTTTAGGTTTGTCTGAAAATGAGAAATGCTACGGTTTGTTTTATATGGGCTATCATAACGAGGGTTTTAAAGCGGCAAACCGAACGCCAATTGCCGAAAAAGTAAAATGGTTAGTTCAATAATTGAGTAAACAATAAAAATTTTGCTTATATTGGTATAACATTGTTAAAACTATGGAAAATATAAAATCACACCTCTATCAACTTTGTTTAAATTTTATTGAAACACGCGTGCAAACTGCCGAAATAGCTTTAAAGCAGGCCAGAGAAGCTTGTAACGACGATACTAAAAGCAGCGCAGGCGATAAGTATGAAACCAGTAGGGAAATGATGCAGCAGGATATTGATAGAAACAAACGGCTATTGATAGATGCCGAAGAGAACCAGAAAGTACTTAATTCTTTAAAAGATACCTCTTTTTCTGAAACAGCACGCAACGGGAGTTTGGTGTATACCAATAACGGTAATTTTTATTTGAGTATCAGCGCAGGGCAGTTGCACTTAGCTAAAGAAATATTTTTTGCCATTTCTGCGGTTTCGCCAATTGGCAAATTGTTGTTGGGCAAGAAAAAAGGTGATCAGTTTGACTTTAATGGAAAGAAATATCAAATTAAAGAGATAGCTTAAATAATTAAAGCAATACAAAAAAAGGGATGGTTCAAACCATCCCTTTTTTGTTTAAAAGCTATTTTTAATGCTATTGCTTAATGTTTTTGGACTCCAATAACCGCTAGCAATTATTCTGCGTACAGTGAATAATGGGTCTTTTTCGTCACGCTTGGTAGATAATTGAAAAGCCATTTTAAAACCACGTTTCTTCAATTCAGGTATACCTTCTGCATTCCATAAACCAAAGGGATAGGCAAAGTAATCTATCTTTTTACCAGTTATTTGCTCCAATTTTTTAGTGGGTTTGTCTATTTGTTCTTCCCAATCTTTGCCGGCATATTTTTTAAAATTCTTATGGTCGTAAGTATGGCTTCCAATTACGTTGCCTTCATCAGAAAGTTGTTTAATTTGGTCGGACGACATGTAATCTACAAATTTTCCTTTTTTACCAATAGAAACCGTCATGATAAAATAAACTCCCTTATAGCCGTATTTTTGAAGAATTGGGCGAACAACCGTAAATTGATCCAAGTCTGTATCATCAAAAGTTAGCATAATTGGTTTTGAAGGTAGTTTTGCTCCACTATTTAAGTAGGCGTACAATTGATCGGGTAAAATGGTGTGGTATCCACTATCAACCAACATTTTGATTTGATCTTTAAAATTTTGAATTTCTACAATATAATCTTTTCCCACTTTGCCATCGGTTGATTTCCAATTGCGTACTTGGTGGTAACACAAAATAGGCACTTGTTGACGCTCTAAAATTGTTTTTGCAGGAGCAATTTTAACTTTAGAAATGTCTATTTGATTTGAAGCATCGCTTTTTGATGATGGTATTTTAGTTTGATCCGTACCAGTGGCTGAGTTTGTTTGACAACTAATTAAAGTTAATAATGCTGCTGAAGCAATACAAAATAGGGGTTTTTTCATTGAATTTATTTTGTTGTAAAAATATAAAAATCGATTGGATTTTAACCTAAAAATGCAAAACCCATAAAAAAAGCATTTAAAAATTTAGACCTGTTTTATTTCAAAATTGATAAAGCCGTTTGTATATATTTTAATAATTTAGTGGCCATAAATAATTATCAAATGAAAAAGCTATATTTTATTTTGTCTTTTGTGTTATTGTTTAGTGCTGTACAAGTTAAGGCACAAACCAAAACGATATCACTAACAGAAACAACCGTTGCTTCAGAGAGAGCAAATTATCAGTTAGCGGCTCGCTTTTCGCCCGCAAAGCTGCGTAAAATTATTTATTCAACAGCGGTTGATCCCCATTGGCTAAAGTTGAGTAACAAGTTTTGGTATCAATATGAAACGCCAAATGGTAAGTATTGGTATATGGTTGAGCCAGCTTTGAAGAGTAAAAAACTGCTTTTCGACAATAACAAATTAGCTGCTGCCATTACGCTAATCATTCGTGATCCGTTTGATGCCCAACATTTACCCATAGAAAACTTAAAGTTTGCTGCTGATGAAAAAAGCATCAACTTTGAGATGAAAAGCAGTTTAGAAGAGTTAAAAAAGGATAGAAAAGACAAAAAAGCTGCCGATTCGATGCAGAAAAAAATCTTTTTCTTTAATTACGAGCTAGCTTCAGAAAAGTTGACAGAAGTTAAAAACTATGAAAAACCAAAAGCCAAACCATCTTGGGGTTCTGTTGCGCCCGATTCGTCGGCAGTAATTTTTTCTCGCAACTATAATTTGTATTGGATGGACAAGACCAATTACCTTAAAGCGGTTAAAAACGAAGAAGACAGTACCATTGTAGAGCATCAATTGACAAAAGATGGGGTTAAATTTTATTCTTATGGCAATGATGGTGATGGTGAAAATAATGAAGAAGTAGTTAAAAATGATAAGAAAAGGCGTGGGGCCTATGTCTTATGGTCGCCAAATGCTAAATATTTTGTTTTAGATAGAACCGACTCCCGTAAGGTAAAAGATTTATGGGTAATCAATAACGTAAGTGCAGGGCGCCCAACTTTAGAAACCTATAAGTACCAAATGCCCGGCGAAAAGGAAGCGCCAATTGATGAGTTTGTATTGTTCAACTTTGCAGAAAAAACCTATAAAACTATAAGTACTACTGCCTTTAAAGACCAAAGTATTTCTGCCTGGGGAAGAGAAAATTTAAATAAAGACAGAGACAATGAATTTAGGCCATCTATTTGGCTGGGCGATAATGAAAAATTTTATTTCTCGAGAACCAGTAGAGATTTAAAGCGTGTAGATATTTGTACCATAAACATTAAAACAAGTGCGGTAACACAGTTAATCGACGAACGTTTTAATACTTATATTGAGGTGCAGCGCCCCGGACTTGTAAACGGCGGCAAAGAAATTATTCATTGGAGCGAGCGTGATGGATGGGGCCATTTTTATCTGTTTGATGAAAATGGAAAGCTTAAAAACCAAATTACCTCTGGGGCATTTCATTGCGAAGGCATTGTAAACATAGACCAAAAAAACAGGGTGCTTTATTTTACTGCCAATGGAAGAGAAACTAAAGAAGACCCTTATTATTTACACCTTTATCGTATTAATTTTGATGGAACGGGAATGAAATTGCTAAATGGAGGCGATTTTGATCACGCCGTGAACATGAATGATGAGGCACAATTTTTAATCGATAATTATTCTCGTGTAAATACGGTACCAAAATCTGTTTTGTTGGATAACACTGGTAACAAAGTGATGGACTTAGAAACAGCAGATTTATCGTTACTAATGGCAACGGGATATAAATTTCCCGAACCATTTAAAGTGAAGGCTGATGATGGTATTACCGATATTTACGGTGTAATGTACAAACCATTTAATTTTGATGCCACCAAAAAGTATCCAATCATTGAATACGTGTATCCTGGTCCGCAA
>CANHHZ010000070.1 GCA_947460275.1 Sphingobacteriaceae bacterium
CCCGCTGCTTTTAATTTCAATCCTGTTGTTTCTTCTAAGCCGAACATCAAGTTCATGTTTTGTACGGCCTGACCGCTTGCGCCTTTTAACAAGTTGTCGATAATGCTGACGATAAATAATTTATTGCCGTGTTTTTCTAAATGAATTAATGCTTTATTGGTGTTTACCACTTGTTTTAAATCGATATTTTTTCTGCTTACGTGTGTAAAAGGATGACTTTGATAATATGTTTCGTAAATAGTGTAAGCTTCTTCTAAACTCAAGTTACTTTCTAAGTACATCGCTGCTAAAATACCTCGGGTAAAATCGCCACGTTGTGGAATGAAGTTAAGCGCCACCCCTTCCCCTAAATCCCCTAAAGGGGACTTGCCAGCCGCTTGCGCTAAACTTTCGCCGATTTCGTTTAAATGTTGATGCTCAAAGGCTTTATACACTGAAAGGTTGTTATTTCGCCAGCTAAAATGAGAGGTTGTAGCCAAGCTTTGTCCGGCACCCGTAGAGCCTGTTGTAGCATTAATGTGCACTTCGCTTTTTATCAATCCTTTTGCAGCCAAGGGCAATAAACCCAATTGTATGCAAGTAGCAAAACAACCCGGATTAGCAATGTTATTTGCTTTTTTAATTGCCTCGCGGTTAATTTCGGGTAAGCCGTATACAAAGTTGCGAGTTGTGAGTTGTGAGTTGTGAGCAAGTCTAAAGTCTTGGGATAAATCGATGATTTTAATGCTTTCGCTAATTGGATTAGTTGCTAAAAATTTCTTTGCATCGCCATGTCCTACGCATAAAAAAAGTACAGCCTCCCCTAGATCCCCTCCTGAAAGAGGGGACTTAAACAACTTTTCAAAATCGGCATTATCGGTAAATCTCACATCGGTTTCGCCTAGTAAATCGGTATGCACATCAGAGATTAAGTTACCCGCATTGCTTGTACTATTTACAAAAGCGATTTCTACGTTAGGGTGGTTAATTAAAATGCGCAAGATTTCGCCTCCGGTGTATCCGGCGCCGCCAATTATACCTGCTTTAATCACCCCTAAATTCCCTGAAGGGGACTTTGAATTTTTGTCGTTTAAATACTCCATTTTATGTCGTTTTTTAATCTCCCTTCAGGGGATTAGAGGCTGTTTACTTTATGCCAAATCATTACTTGATTGCCAAATATTTTCGAAAACCCCTTTACATCTTCTCCGCTCCAAGCGTTGTTCATTTCGCCATAGCTGCCAAATTTGTTACTCATTAAATCGTGACTAGATTCTATGCCAATAATTTGGAAACGATAAGGCAACAGTTCTATAAATACTTTTCCGCTAACTACCTTTTGGCTATCGTTTAAAAAAGCTTCGATGTTGCGCATAATTGGATCGTGAAATTGACCTTCATGCAACCAGTTTCCATAAAATGATGATAACTGCTCTTTCCAACTTAATTGCCATTTAGTCAAAGTATGTTTTTCTAAAGTATGATGTGCTTTAATAATGATAAGTGGAGCCGCAGCTTCAAAACCAACACGTCCTTTAATGCCAATAATCGTATCGCCAACATGAATATCTCTACCAATTCCGTAAGGCTGCGCAATGGCTTGTAATTGCTGAATAGCCGCAACCGGATGTAATTTTTCTCCATCAATAGCAACCAACTCTCCTTTATCAAAAGTTAATTCAATTCTTTTGGCCTCTGTTTCAGAAACTTGGGTTGGCCAAGCACTTTCTGGTAAAGTTTCGTTTGAAGTTAGGGTTTCTTTTCCTCCAACAGATGTTCCCCATAAACCTTTATTTATGGAATACCTTGCTTTTTCTGCGCTATATTCAACTCCGTGTTTGGCTAAATATTCTATTTCCGCTTCGCGGGATAATTTTAAATCTCTAATTGGCGTAATAATTTCAACTTCTGGAATTAGGATGTTAAAAATCATATCAAAACGAACTTGGTCATTGCCCGCTCCGGTGCTTCCGTGTGCTACGTAATCGGCACCAATTTTCTTTACGTAATTGGCAATTGCAGTAGCCTGACTTACACGCTCTGCACTAACCGAAAGTGGATAGGTAGCATTTTTTAAAACGTTACCAAATATTAAATATTTGATGCAATTGTTATAATAGTCGTCTGTTTCATCAACCACAGCGTGTGATGCAACACCTAAAGCATAGGCACGTTTTTCAATTTCTTGCAATTCATCTTTACTAAAACCGCCTGTATTTACAATCACAGAGTGTACTTCCAAACCACGATCTTTTGCCAAATGAATACAACAAAATGAGGTATCTAATCCTCCGCTAAATGCTAATACAACTTTTTTGTTCATTATATGTATAATTATTACTATCTAAATAAAAGTGTAACCAGTATCAATAAAGATTTTAAGCCCGATTTTGGCTTTAAAACAAGTCTTTGCTTTATCCGCATAAAGCGTTCATATAACTTTGGTTTTTTTTGCAATTCTTCGGCAAAAACCTTGGCAGCTTCGTGTTTTTTCTCGGCCGGATTGTACAACATGGCGGTACACATACAGTTTTTACGTTCTTTGCTTTTTAAAATTTCAAAGTTTACGCAGCTTTGGCAACCTTTCCAAAAGTCTTCATCTTGAGTTAGCTCTGAATAGGTAACTGGCTCATAGCCCAAATCAGAATTTATTTTCATTACAGCCAAACCTGTAGTCAATCCAAAAATTTTGGCTTTAGGATACAACGTTCTGGAAAGTTCGAAGATTTCCTTTTTTATGGCATGTGCCAAGCCGGCTTTTCTATATGGCGGACTAACAATTAAACCAGAATTGGCTACAAACTGTCCGTGGCTCCAAGTTTCTATGTAACAAAAGCCAGCCCAACTGCCATCTTTATGGAAGGCGATGACAGCTTTGCCCTCATCAATCTTGCTAGCTACATAATCAGGAGTTCGCTTAGCAATACCTGTGCCACGGGCCTTAGCCGATTCTGCCATTTCGTTGCAAATTTCTTCTGCAAAGACACGATGTTCAGGTAATGCAACTTGCACTATAAAATCGTTTGTATTCATTAACGGATTTAACGAAAAATTAAGGTATTTGTGTTAATTGGGTTTTTAAAGAGGATCAATTCCTCGTTGGGCTTAGTAGAATACTAAATACGCGGAGTGTAATTTTGCCGACTTGAGATTAGATATACGGGTCGCAAAGGCTCTATAAACCACACTTTAGGAGCATTTGTTTTTGCTGCTAAAATTAAAAGTTTATGAATGATGTTTTTAATCATCTTGTTTGCTAATGGTATAAACTTGGTTAAGATGCAAAGGTTTAAATAAAAATTGGATTGTGCAATAAAAATTTACTTTTTATCTAGATCGTAAACTAAGGAAAAAGAATTTCTTTACACAAAAAGAAACCTTTTAAATGGCGATATTGTTACTTTTACAAAAATTAGATTTATGTCGTTACTTTTTTCGCCATTACGCATTAAAAATGTGGAGTTAAAAAACCGATTGGTGGTTTCGCCAATGTGTCAATACTCTGCTATTGATGGTTTTGCCAACAACTGGCACTTAGTTCATTTAGGCAGTAGGGCTGTTGGTGGCGCTGGTCTAATTATGGTAGAAGCAACTGCGGTTTCGCCCGAAGGTAGAATTTCTACAGGCGATTTAGGTCTTTGGAAAGACGAGCAGATTGACAAACTCAAAGAAATTACCGAATTTATAAACCAAAATAATGCCGTAGCTGCCATCCAATTGGCACATGCGGGGCGCAAAGCGAGTTTTGATATCCCATGGGAAAACCCAGAACAACTTGATGAACAAAACGGTGGGTGGCAAACCGTATCGGCAAGTAATTTAAAATTTAATGCAACTGATCACGCTCCTGTTTCGTTAACACTAGAAGGAATTGAAAAAGTAAAAAACAATTTTAAATCGGCTACGCTAAGAGCAATTAAAGCAGGTTTTAAAGTAATAGAAATACATGCCGCACACGGTTATTTGCTACACCAATTTTTATCGCCATTAAGCAATCTACGTACTGATAATTATGGCGGAAGCTTCGAAAACAGAGTTCGCTTGCTGATGGAAATAACAGCAGCGGTTCAAGAAGTTTGGCCAACCGAAAATCCTCTGTTTGTACGCTTATCGGCAACAGATTGGGCGCAAGGCGGATGGACTTTGGAAGAATCTATTCAATTATCAGCTTTGCTAAAAGAGAAGGGCGTTGATTTAATTGATGTTTCATCGGGCGGATTGACATTAGCACAAGAAATACCATTAAAACCAGGTTACCAAGTTCCTTTTGCAGCAGCAGTAAAAAAAGAAGCCGACATAAAAACAGGTGCAGTTGGTTTAATTACCGAAGCCCAACAAGCAGAGACCATTTTAGAAAACAACGAAGCCGACTTGATTTTTATAGCTAGAGAATTGTTGCGCAATCCATATTTCCCGCTTGATGCGGCAGCTACTTTAGGCGAAAACATGAAAAGGCCTTCGCAATACGAAAGAGCCAAACCCCGAAAATAAACAGTAAGAATTAAATATTAATACCATGTTTGATAAGTTAATGGCTGCCCAAAAACAGGCAGAAGAAATTAAAAAAAGATTAGATACCATTTCGGTTTTTGGCGAAGTACAAGGTGGCGCAATTAAAGTTACCGCTACCGCAAATAAAGTAATAACTGGCATTGCCATTGACGAAGAGTTTTACAAACAAGCAGACAAAGAAGAGCTAGAAGAGCTTTTGCTTACTGCAGTAAATAAAGCGCTAAGCCAAGCCGAGCAAGTAAGCGCCGTGGAGATGCAAGCCGCCACAAAGAATATGTTTGGCGGTTTAGGCGGAATGTTTGGGGGATAAGAACAAAGATGAAAGACTAAAGCGTAAATTCTTCCTTGACACTTGATAATCGGTGCTCAATACTTTAAAACTAAAATTATGAAATATACTTATTACGGCCAATCTTGTTTCCTTTTAGAAACGGCCACCAAGAAATTTTTATTCGATCCTTTTATTAGTCAGAACCCGCTGGCCAGCGATATAGACATCACTAAAATTGAAGCAGATTATATTTTGGTAAGCCATGGCCATGGCGACCACGTAGCGGATTTGGTAACTTTAGCAAAACAAACCAAGGCAACCGTTATTGCGATACCCGAAATAATTGGCTGGCTAAGCAAACAAGGCGTTGAAAACGTGCACCCGATGAACTTTGGCAGGTACAAATTTGATTTTGGCACCGTGCGTATGGTTTGGGCTACGCATACATCTGGCTTGCCCGATGGAAGCTACGGAGGCAACCCAGCGGGCTTTGTTTTAGAGCTTGACGGCAAACAAATTTACTTTGCTGGAGATACTGGTTTAACAATAGAAATGAAACTATTGGCCGAACTTTATCAGCTAGACTATGCTATTTTACCAATTGGCGGAAATTATACCATGGATGTTGATGATGCTGTAATTGCAGCCAACTATATCAATTGCGATCAAATTATTGGTGTGCATTACAATACTTTTCCAGTAATAGCCATTAACATGTTAGGAGCAATTGATAGCTTTAGAAGAGCACAAAAAACATTACTGCTGCCAAAAATTGGTGAAACTATAACCCTTTAAAAAAAGCCGCTTAAGCGGCTTTTTTAGTTAAATATGAGTTAGTATCAATTGCACTAAATATTAATTTTCTTTTAGGACACCCCAAATATAGTTTTTGGTTGCTACCAGCTTCCCTTCATCCGAATAATTTTTCCATTCGCCATGTTTATGTCCACTGTCGTAAAAGCCTTCTTCTTTTAAAATACCATTTCCATAAAAAGCATAAGGCCCTTTTCTTACTTGCAGCTTTTCATCTGCGTAACTAATTTTTTCTTGCAAAATTTGTTTTTTATTGTACAAATTAAGCACCCACAAACCATCTTGTTTTTCAACCTTTGGTATCCATTTACTGCGCATAGGGTCTTTGTTATAACCCGGATTTGCATAAACGGTAGTGGTATCTTGCTGCGCAAAAGCATTAAAGCAAACCAGAACTAAAATAAATGCCAAATAGTTTTTCATAAGAGAATTTGATGTTAATGTGCTGCAAGCCAGTTTACACCTTCGCCAATTTCTATTTCAATGGGCACTTGTGTTTGTATAGCGGTTTTCATGCGGTGTGATATAATTGCTTTCATTTGTTCAACCTCTGTTTTTAGCACATCAAAAACCAACTCATCATGTACCTGCATGGTCATTTTTGAGGCTAAATTCTGGTCTTTCATGTCTTTATGAATGTTAATCATGGCAATCTTTATCAAATCAGCAGCCGAGCCCTGTATTGGTGCATTAATGGCATTTCGTTCTGCGTAACCCCTAACCGTTTGGTTGGCCGAATTGATGTCTCTTAAATACCTTCGACGCCCCATTATAGTTTCTACAAATCCGTTTTCACGGGCAAAGTTCATGGTATCGCTCATGTAACGCTTAATGCCCGGATATTGCGCAAAATATTGTTCGATGATTTCGGCGGCTTCCTTGCGTGGAATATTTAAATTTTGCGATAATCCAAAGGCCGATTGTCCATAAATGATACCAAAATTTACCGCTTTGGCGTTTCTACGCTGCGTGGCATCTACCTCTTCAATGGCAATGCCGTAAACTTTTGCCGCCGTGGCGGTGTGGATGTCTATCCCTTTGCTAAAGGCCTCGAGCATGTTTTCTTCTTTGCTAATTTCGGCAATAATGCGCAGTTCTATTTGCGAATAATCGGCCGATAATAAAACGTGGTTTTCATCTCTGGCAATAAAAGCCTTGCGCACTTCGCGGCCACGTTCGGTTTTTATAGGGATGTTTTGCAAGTTCGGGTTGTTAGAGCTCAATCGCCCGGTGGTGGCAACTGCCTGATTGTAACTCGTATGTACCCTGCCCGTTTTAGGATTCACCATCAAGGGCAGAGCATCAACATAGGTTGATTTTAGTTTTTGCAACTGGCGGAAATCGAGAATATCTTTTACAATATCACTTTTGTTGGCCAACAAGCTCAACACATCTTCGCCGGTTTGGTACTGCCCAGTTTTGGTTTTTTTAGCTTTTGGATCCAGTTTTAAATGGTCAAAAAGCACCTCTCCCAACTGCTTTGGAGATGCCAAGTTAAATTTCAGCCCTGCTTTTTCGTACACATTTTGCTCGGCCTTGGTAATTTCGTGCTGAAGTTCAATAGAATAAGCATTTAAAGTGTCAATATCAATTTTAACCCCTTCTTTTTCGATGTCGGCCAATACATAAACCAGCGGATTTTCTACTTCTTCGGCTAATTTAGCAGCATTTCTATCCTTTAACATTGGCTCAAAAACCTTGGCCAATTGCAGTGTTACATCGGCATCTTCGGCGGCGTAATCTACCACTTGTTCTACCGGCACATCACGCATATTGCCTTGGCTTTTGCCTTTGGATCCAATTAAAGTGGTGATGGAAATTGGCGTGTAACCCAAATAATTTTCAGACAATACGTCCATATTGTGTCGTGTATCCGGGTCGATAAGGTAATGCGCCAACATGGTGTCAAAAAGTTTTCCTTTTAGGTGTACATCATACCATTTGAGCACCAACATATCGTATTTAATGTTTTGTCCAATTTTAAGGATATTTTCGTTTTCCAAAACAGGCCTAAACTCATCCAATATGCTTTGCGCTATTGCTCTTTCTGCTGGAAGTGGAATATAATAGCCTTCGCTAGGTTTAATGGCAAAAGATAAGCCCACCAAATCGGCAAGGTTGGCATCGGTACCGGTAGTTTCGGTGTCAAAAGAAATGCTGGGTTGTTGCAACAACAAATCAATAAGCTGTTTGCGGGCTTCGGGCGTATCCACCAACACATAATTGTGTGGCGTATTATCTATGTTTTTAGCATCTATTGGCGTATCAAACAACGATGGCTGCGCATTAAAATCTTTTGGTTTGACTTCGGCCACATCGTTACCAAACAAATCTTTTTGTGCATTTGGATTAGGTTTGGCTTCTGTTACGCTAAAATCTTCGCCAAAAACTCTTTTTCCAATTGTTCTAAACTCCAACTCGGCAAAAAGAGGCTCCAACAATTCGCGGCTAGGCTCTTCCAATATCAATTTATCTTCTTCAAATGCTATCGGAACATTTAAGATAATGGTCGCCAATTTTTTAGAAACCAAGCCTTGTGCAGCAAAGTTTTCTACGTTTTCTTTTTGTTTTCCTTTTAGTTCATGGGAATTGGCAATGATGTTTTCCATGCTGCCATATTGCTTAATTAATGCTTTGGCAGTTTTTTCGCCAATGCCTGGTATGCCTGGTATATTGTCTACGGCATCGCCCCATAACCCCAAAATATCTATTACCTGCTCTACACGTTCAATTTCCCATTTGGCAAGCACCTCTTTAACACCTAAAATTTCCATTTCGTTGCCCATTCGTGCAGGCTTGTAAATAAAAATATTTTCGGACACCAATTGCGCAAAATCTTTATCGGGTGTCATGCAAAATACTTGAAAACCTTTTTGTTCGCCCTCTTTGGCCAAGGTGCCTATAATGTCATCGGCTTCATAGCCATCAACCGTAATTACGGGGATGTTAAATCCTTCAATAAGCTTAAAAACATAAGGCAGCGCTTTAGATAGGTCTTCGGGCATAGCCTCTCGGTGAGCTTTGTAGGCCTCGAATTCGATATGCCTTTCGGTTGGGGCGGCGGTATCAAAAACTACCGCAATATGGCTTGGCTTTTCCTTTTTAAGCACTTCCATTAAGGTATTGGCAAAGCCCATAACCGCCGAAGTATTTACGCCACTTGAGGTAAAACGAGGATTTTTACTCAATGCAAAATGCGCTCGGTAAATAAGCGCCATCCCATCTAAAAGGAAAAGTTTTTTATTCATGTGGGTAAAGTTAAGAATAGCCAGCAAATTAGTTAAACCCTTAGCGTTTTTTTTACATGCACAACATCCTAAAATATTTTTCGTTATTTGTAATGATGAAAGTGTTAAAAATATTTTTAGTGTTGCTCCTTTTTGTACCCAAAATTTATGCACAAGATGCCGTTGTAATTAGTGAAGGTAATTTTGTTAGGGGTACTATACAAGGAACTAATTTTAGTACAGTAGCTATTTTGGAAGATGACCAAACCGTAAAACAATATCAAGCAAAAGATGTGCAGTCGTTTTTGTGGAACGGCGCCACTTACGAAAGCAAGCCCATTGTAATCAACAAAAAAATGGAGTTTAAATTTTTTAGGCTGATAGAAGCAGGAAATATAAATCTCTTTAGTTTTGGCGAAAAAGCAAGCATTGAAGAGCCTATTGAACCACAACGCACCAAAATAAAGCCTAGCTTTAGTGTTGGCTTAGGAAGTGGCGGTTTTGGCGGTGGTCTAGGAGGAGGTGTAAGCATTGGTGGCGGTGACCGAAGAGACGACGAACCCCAAATCAATATCCCAAAACTAAAAGCCGCTTACTTTTTAGAAAAACCCGGCACAGGCCCCATGCAAGAAATTAACTTGGCCAATAAAACGGCTGTTAAAAATATTTTGCTGCAAAAAATGGGAGATGATGAAGATTTATCCCAACGAATTAAAAACACCGATAGCTTTGATGTTAAAACATTAATCGCTTTTGTAATGGCTTATAACGCAGTTAAAAATTAAGTTTCTAAAACTACCTCGCCA
>CANHHZ010000071.1 GCA_947460275.1 Sphingobacteriaceae bacterium
AGGAAGAACTCCTCACCGATCGTGCGACACTTTCTAAAATTTGGATGCTTCGTCGTATCGTTAATCCGATGAATCCGGTTGAAGCGATGGAGTTTTTACTCGAAAAAATACAACATAGTAAAACTAATGAAGACTTCTTTAGATCAATGAATAGCTAATTGATTTTAAGTTTTTCTTTTTAAAATATTTTTTTTATAATTTTCAAAAATTTTTGTCATATTTTAACAAAATTGCAGAATTTAATTAGAGATTTATAAAATAATTTATTGCGAGTAAGGCGACTTACTCGCTCTTCATCAATCCGATATTTAACTAAATTTGTCTTAAACAAATTTAATTATTTTTTAAAAATTATTTAATCGCCTCTTGATTTTAGAATTTGAAAACTTTATTCTAATCTCAAGCTAAAAAATATTCCTTGGTAGCTCAGTGGTAGAGCAAGTGACTGTTAATCACTTGGTCGGGGGTTCGAATCCCTCCCAAGGAGCCATCTTTAAAAAGATGAAACAAAGTTTCGTCTTTTTAAAGATGGTTTATTGCGAAGGAAAGACAACCCCAGATGGGTTCGACAATAAGCCGTGCATTTTTCTTGCCAATTTATTGGCTTAGAAAAATAGGCGACTTGCAACTCGAGCTTCGCTCGAGTAATCCCTCCCGAGAGCCAAAATCCACTTCCTAAAATTTAAAATATTCTGTTAAGCACTGATTTTAAAGGCATGAATGGCATTTTATTCAAACAAGTCCAAAATAATTGATTGATGTTTTTGAGTAAAATTTAGCATCTTTTCATTTTGTAAAATTACTCGCAACGCTTTTGGTGTAATCGCTCTCCCGCTTTTCGGGAGAGCAGATTCTAAAAACTTAACGTTAGTTAAGTTTCTAGAATCGTGAGGGGTCAGAAAAGTGTCGATAATCAGCGATCTAAAACCAAAATAAAATCAAGAAATCGTCTTTTTTAGAATTTTTGTGATAATTTTGAAACCCTTTTTGGCGCTCTGTTTTTTTCTAAGCCCTCAGCATCCTTTTAATAGTATCCTGCATCGCCATTTTAAAACCCTCATCTTGTGAAATTAACCGATAAAGATCTAATTCATTTTTGCGCTGTTTACCCATTACTTCATCAAATATTTTACCGAAAGCAATTTCTCTATTTTGAACATCTGCGTTATTTGCATATTTTTCTTCAAAGTCATTATGCTCTTTCATCTTCTGGGCAAGATTCACAAATTTGGCACGCTGTTCATCTGGCGTAGCTTCCCAACCCTGAAACCAACGCTCATTAAAGCTTTTTATAATCAAATCCAATTCGTCTTTTTCAACCCCATCCCCATGCACACCTCTTGGATTTGGATTTTGTGGATCAACTTCAGTTTCTGTTGAATCAAGACCAATAGAGACATTAAGCTTTACTCTCTCTAATCCATAAGTTAAAAGATCAACAGAATTTAATAAGCCATCCAAGGCATCTTTCTCGTTATCTACAATAATAAGTTTTGGAATTAAAAATTTTAAAAACCAAAATAATTTTTCCCATGCAACCACTTCATAAGGCATGATAGAAGCCATCTGACCATAAATTTTTACAAAGTGTTTTGCTTTGATTTTATAGTCCGCTTTTTCCTTATCTTCTAATTCTAAAGCAGAATTAAACCTTTCTGCCGAAACATCAATAAGAGGACTTAACTCTTGAGCGTTAACTCCTTTGAAATACTTCTCGACGAACTCCTCTACTTCGCTTAATTCATAAACACCAACATCATCAAGATTTGATTTCAATTCGTGTAGCACATTAACGTCGGTAGCTTCGCTTAATGAAGTTGCTGTATAAAATGGATCAAAAGATTTTTTTATATCTTCGACCGTGTTATAAAAATCTAAAACGAATAAATCTTCTGTTTTTTTACCCAACTTGTCCGATGAACGATTTAGCCTTGATAAAGCTTGGACAGCAATCACGCCTTGAAGCTTTTTATCAACATACATCGCGGTTAGTTTTGGCTGGTCATAGCCAGTTAGATATTTATTTGCCACCACTAAAATTCGATATTCATCCTTATCAACATAGCGCGCTATTTTATCACTAATATATCCTGGATCTGATGACTTTGTATTATCTAAATTTGCCGGAAAGTCATTAATGCTGTCTTCGGTATATTCAATACCTTTTATTTTTTTCATACCAGAAAAAGCTATAGCTATTTTGAACGGGCTACCTCTTTCTTCCAGCAGTTTCTTAAGTGCAAAATAATAATTAATAGCTGATTTTATGCTTTGCGTAGCCACAATTGCCTTTGCTTTTCCTTTTAACTTTTTTGTATTTACCAACTTTGCTATAAAGTGGTCGAGCATAATTTCTGCTTTGGTAGCAATGGTTTGCACATTTTGTTCTACACTAGCTCTTAACTTCTTTTGCGCCTTCACAGTATCAAACAAAGGATTTTCTTGTATCGACTTTTCAATTTCGTAATAACTTTTGTAAGTCGTATAATTTGCCAGCACATCTAAAATAAAGCCTTCTTCTATGGCTTGCTTCATAGAATATAAGTGAAAAGGCTTGAATTTGCCATCCGCCTGCTTGACGCCAAAACGTTCTAAAGTGCTGTTTTTAGGAGTAGCAGTAAATGCCAAATAAGAAGCATTACCCCGCATTTTTTTCGAACGCATAGATTCCAATATCATGTCTTGTGCGTCTTGCTCTTCCTCATCATTTTCTGCTAAAGCATTTCCCATCGCCTGATTCATTCTGCCCGCGACTGTACCGCCTTGGCTACTATGTGCTTCATCAATAATTACAGCAAAGCGCTTATCGCTTAAATCTGCTATGCCATCAACTATGAATGGAAATTTTTGTATGGTTGTAATGATGATTTTTTTACCACTCTCTAAACTTTCTTTTAATTCTTGAGATGAATAAGCGGGCGCAACAATATTTTTTACTTCCGAAAATTCTTTGATATTTTCTCGCAGTTGCTTGTCTAGCAATCTTCTATCTGTCACGACTATAACAGTATCAAACAGCGGATTAGAAATTCCTTTACTCCCCGAAATAGAATTACTTTCAGGGTAAGTTTCTATTAATTGATAAGCTGCCCAAGTAATAGAATTTGATTTGCCTGAACCAGCAGAATGTTGAATTAAATAAGTTTGCCCAACTCCTTTTTTACTGGCGTCGGCAATAATTTTGCGCACCACATCCAATTGGTGATAGCGCGGAAAATACAAAGTTTTTTTGTTTAATTGATCGCCTTCTTTGCCGTCAAAGCGAACAAAATGTTGAATGATATTAGCAACACTGTTTCGACTAAATATTTCTTCCCATAAATAAGCGGTTTTATGCCCAAACGGATTGATTGGATTTCCTTTACCAAATAACGGTTCTTTCTGACCTAAATTAAACGGCAAAAAGAAGGTGTCTTTTCCGCTTAATCGTGTCGTCATATAAACCTCGTCGGTATCTACGGCAAAATGCACAAGACAACGACCAAAATTTAACAAAGGCTGGGTAATATCTCTGGTGAATTTATATTGATTTTGGCCATGAACTTTGGCGTTTTGCCCCGTCCAAGCATTCTTTAATTCCATGGTGGCAAATGGCAAACCATTCACAAAAAGCACCATGTCTATTTCTTCTTTGCTATTGGTTAAAGAATAACAAAGTTGGCGTGTTGAGCTAAATTGATTATTTTCAAAATTAGTTTTTACGGCTTCGCTACTGCTGGCAAGTGGCAAAGGATATAGCAGAGTAAAGTGTGCGTCATCAACATCTAGTCCTTTGCGAAACAAGCGCAGAATACCATATTTTTTAATCATGCGATCAAGTCGTTCTAAAATTTTTAATTGCCAATCACTTTGTTTTTGTAATTTGGCAAGTTCGTCTTTTTGAGTGGTTTGTAAAAAATTCCAGAATCGAAATTCATCAATCGCAAACTTCGCGTTAAAATCTTCGGGTAAACCAATGTAATAGCCGTTTCCAACATTATTTCTCAAGCGATAATCGCCTTTTTCATTTATGGCACGTGCAGAAATATTTTGCTCCTTAAGCTCTTCAAGGCAAATGCCCGTAAGGCTTTTTTCAATAGTGGCTTCAAGCGCCTTCTCGTTTGTTTTACTTGGCATAATTACTTATTTTTATTTTACCCGTTACGGCGCTGTTGATTAAGGTAGCTTTATATTCTTTTAGTTTTTCGATTTCTTGCTCTTTGAGGGAGATTGCGGTGGCGATTTTGGCGGTGGCATTTTCGATGTATTTTACAATTTGAATTTGCTCATCAAATCCGCAATGAACAACAGTTAATCTACTCATATCATTACTGTTGATAGCGGGATAACTCATTCCTTTTGAATTAACTGTAACTTGTTCTGTAAAAGCATCACTTCTTACGAAATATGCCAAAAACTCAGGAAATACAAACTCTTTAGGTTCTAAAACTGCAAAACCAGTTGAATAGATGTAAGACGATTTAACCTCATCAATAAAGTCGATTGCTTTTAAATAAGTTCTAACGGTTGAAATAATCGTATCTCCTTTCTTAACTATTCTTCTTGCGCGCGATGGAGCACTTTTGAATGAAAACTTCTCAATATTATTGATTCCGCTTTCTAATGTTACGCTTCCAATATCAACGTAATTAAATTCAAAATTATTATTAGTATTCTCTGGTAATGAGTTCAAATTTACACAACAAACGTCTTTCAGCCTCTTCACCTCCCAACCCTCCGGGATTTGACCAATCCATTCTACGCCACTGTCTTTTAGTTTTACGTTGGGGTTTAGGCCACGGGTTACGGCTTTGTGTATGAGTATTTGTCTGCGCTCTTTCAGCAGTTCTATTTGTTTTTGTTTAATATCAACCGCCTGATCAATCAAAACCGTTTTACGATCGAGAAAGTTGGCGATTACTGTTTGCTCTTCGCAAGATGGTATCCCAACCATAATGGCCTTCATTTCATCATATCTCGTTGTCCATAAATCTGCAACGATACCGTGCCCCATTCTATAAAACTCCTCAATAAAATTATAAGATTTTAATAGGTAGTTACAATAATTCGAATGAATGCCTTTTGGCTCCATTACAATGTATATTAGAGATACCGATCCATTTTGATAAGCAATTCCACTAGAACCTTTTCTATCTGAACGACTGTTAATTACGAAGTCTCCAGTTTTAACAAGCTTCCTATTGTCTCCATCGTTACTTTTTGCAGCACTATCCAGTTGAGGAATAGTTCCATTTTTTGTGACTGATAACGGGGGGAAATCTTTATCAGAAACCTTGGTTTTTCTTTCTTCAAATCTCGTTCCTAAGCGAGTTAAATCCCAATGATTAGGAATCTCCCCCAACCACTCCACCCCTGAATCCTTATATTCGGAATATTTTTGTAAATTAATTTTCATCGCTATTTGTGCTAAGGTTTTTAAATTCTTGCTCCAATTCTTCAATGGTTGGCAAACTGCTTTTAAATTCTTCGGGCAAAATTTCGGTAAAGCTAAATTCGCTAACACCAATTGGTTTGGCAATATCGCGCAAAGCAAATTCGGCTTCTATATTATTTTTATCTCTACATAACAAAATGCCAATAGATGGTTTGTCGTCGGCTTGTTTTAGCAGGCTATCAACTGCCGATAAGTAGAAGTTTATTTTGCCAGCATATTCGGGAATAAATTTGGTGTTTTTTAACTCAATTACCACATAGCATTTCAGCTTTATATGGTAAAACAACAAGTCGATATAATAATCCTGATTGGCAATTTCTAAATGATATTGTTGCCCTACAAAAGCGAAGCCCTTACCCAGCTCTAACAAAAATTTAGAGATATGTTTTACCAACTGATTTTCTAAATCTCGTTCTCTCATATTTGCATCCATTGCCAGAAAATCAAAATTATAAGGGTCTTTTAATGTTTGCTGGGCTAAATCCGACATGGGTTGCGACAGCGTATTTTTAAAATTACTAATTGCCTTGCCTTTTCGCTCGTTCAATTGCGATTTTATTTGTAGCGCTAAGGTTTCTCTACCCCAAGCATTTTCAATGGTTTGCTGAATATAAAATTGGGCTGTCGCGACATCTTTTACTTTGTCAATTATTAACTTAATGTGGCCCCAGGGAATTTGCTTCACTAGATTAAAGAGCATTTCGTCTTCAGGCTTTGGGCTTATCGTTAGCAATTCGTCCTCAATTTGGGGACGAATTGGAAATTTATTATAAAAAAGCTTACAATATTTAAGATTAGTTTTAGAAAAGCCTTTCATGTCAGGAAATTCTGTTTGTAAATCTTTTGATAATTGGTCTAAAAACTTTGTTCCCCAAGCCGTTTGCTTTTTGGCAATCATTTTTCCTAATTCCCAATAAAACTCAATAACAGTAGCGTTTACCGCCATTGCCGCTTTCATTTGAGTTGCGCGGATCTTTGATTTTATTTCAATAATCCAATTTTTATATTCCAAATCAAATAACATAAATTTTTCCATTAAACAAGATTTAAAATTTCACGAATCAAACCATCGCTTAATTCTTCTAGTTTTAAAATATCACGACTTACTTCCTCAATTTCTCGCAAAGGTTTGTGGCGATAGAAATATTTGTTAAAGCTGATTTCATAACCAATTTTAGTGGCGTCTAAATTTATCCAAGCCTCTTCCATATGCGGTCTTACTTCGCGTAAAAAATATGCGTGAATATTCTCTTTAAGTGGTATATTTTCGCTGTCGCGCAAATCGCTTTCAGTTTCATATTCTATATATTCGCCTTTTTTATCGGTGGCAAAATAGCCGTAATTGACGAGTTCAGATTCTTTACAATCTAAATGATTTAGTAATTTTTCCAACTTATCTCCCGTTAGTTTGACTGTGCCTTTTTCTACTTTTTTGGCACTGGCATCATACCAACTAACCGCATTCAAAATAGCATTTTTTTCAGAAGAAGAGAGTTTTGCTTTTTTAGCTTTTAATGCTTCATCCACTTTTTCTTTAAACAAATTAAAGTCGCTAGATTCAACACTTCCGATGGTTTGCATCAAATTAGTTGCGATATTTAATAAATCTAACTGCTTCTTCCACAAAGCTTCGTTTGTCAAGGTTTTGATTTGTTTGGCACTTAGGTTAAGCTCGTTTTTTTCGCACCAATCAACAATTTCTTTTTCGTGCTTGGTAATGTCGGTATAAACTTTTTCACCAAAGGTTTCATAAGCCCAAATCATTGGTTCGCGCAAGGTTTTTTCAAAACGCAGTTCAGCAATGCGTTCATTGGTAAATTGAGATTTTAATCTTTTTGGTCGCTCGATTGTTACTTTGTAATATCCGAAATCCTTGTTATCAAAAATTTGAGCAGCAATTCCTTTTTCTTCTTTGGTTTCGGCATTCAAAATGCGGTCAACGGCTTGCATTTTTTCATATACCGACACGATTTCGCGGATATGTTCAGGCGCAAATTCACAATTTTTATTTCCTAAATTTTTACGGAGTTTTCGAAACAACAAACTGGCGTCGATCAATTGCACTTTGCCTTTTCTGTTGGCGACCTTGTTGTTACTTAAAATCCAAATATAGGTGGTGATGCCAGTATTATAAAATAAGTTGTTAGGCATTTGCACGATGGCTTCCAACCAATCATTTTCTATGATATATCTGCGAATGTTGCTTTCGCCTCCGCCAGCGTCACCCGTAAATAAACTGCTACCATTATGAACTGAGGCAATGCGAGAGCCCATTGGGCTTTGCGTGAGAGATTTCATCTTCTTCACCATTTCCATCAAAAAAAGTAATTGTCCATCCGACGAGCGGGGCGTTGCATCCGCATCTTCTTCAGCGCCCCAATAGTTTGTAAGTTTGATTTTAAAACGAGGGTCAATAATGTCTTTTCCATCTTTGATGTATTTAATGTCCGAAACCCATGATTTGCCATAAGGTGGATTGGAGAGCATAAAGTCAAAATTATTCCCAGCAAATTCGTCCGAACTTAGGGTGGAGCCCAACCTAATATTCTCAGGGTTATTTCCCTTAATCATCATGTCAGACTTACAAATTGCAAATGTTTCTGGTTGCGATTCCTTTCCAAAGAGGTATACATCCCCGTTGCTCTTTATAATACCTTCTTCATCTTTTACGAAATTCTGAGATTCGGTAAGCATTCCACCACTGCCACAAGCGGGGTCGTATATGGTCATTACGGGTGGCAATTTATCTTTAACAGGTTCAAAAATAATGTGCGTCATCAAGTCAATTACTTCACGCGGGGTAAAGTGCTCTCCCGCTTCCTCATTATTGTCTTCATTAAATTTCCGAATCAATTCTTCAAACACATAACCCATTCCCAAATTGGTTAATGGTGGCAGTTTGCGACCTTCGGGATCATTTTTTTCAAAAGGCGTAAGGTTTATATATGGAGAAGTGAATTTTTCCAATACATTTAGCAATATGTCATTAGTAGCCATTTTTTTTACTTGGGCTTTAAGTGCAAAATGCTCCATAATCTCTTTTACATTACCGCTAAAACCATTTAAGTAATCTTCAAAATTAGCCTGAAGGATTTGTTGGTTATTAGTAGCCGTATCATGAAGACGCTGTAAAGTCCACTGGCTGGTATTATAAAATACATAACCACTGGCTTGTCTCAGGCCATTTTCATCAAGCTCGGTAAATCTAGCTTCTTCCTTTTGAAAAACTAATTCCTCTAGAACCAATGCCTTAGTTGGCTCAAGCAAAGCATCAAGTCTGCGCAAAACTACCATTGGTAAAATTACATCACGATATTTTCCTCTTACATATACATCGCGCAAACAATCGTCTGCTATTGACCAAATTAAGGATATTGATTTATTGTGAGCAGATTGATTCATATTACTTTATTATTTTACTGTTCGTATACCGTTTCAACTTTTTAATTGATCATAAAATGTTTAAAAAATTGAAATGGCATAATTTGTTATTATCATTATATTAATGTACTTTTTATTTTTAAATTATTCAATTAATCCCGCCACTTCTTGCCAAATAAATAACCGCGATTTTTTCGCTTCTAAATTCGCTTCAACAAAACCAACTTCAAGCCATTTGGGTGAATGGTGGCGACTTGATGGTGGGTGATTGAGGTGATGATTGGAAGAGGTAAGTCTTTTTTGCTAACTTAAATTATTGGTAGAGTTAATGCTAATAAACTGCGAATAAAATGCCATTAATTTCTTTAATTTTCTCAATAAAAACAGCTTGGATTTTAACAATCAGGAATAAAAGGAACCTGGTACCTTTTTTCTTAATTGGAACCTGGTACCTTTTTTCTTCGAAGAAAAAGATGAAACGTTTATCCACAAAGAGGAATAAAAGGAACCTGGTACCTTTTTTCTTAATTGGAACCTGGTACCTTTTTTCTTCGAAGAAAAAGATGAAACGTTTATCCACAAAGAAATTCTAAAAAACAATTTCTTGATTTTGTTTCTAACCCCCCCTCCCAAAATTTTCTTGCAGAAAATTTTACCCTCCCGCAAGTGGAGGGTGATGAGCCCGTATGCGTTGCAAGATTTACAAAAAAAGGAACCTGGTACCTTTTTTCTTTAAATGGCTATTTTTTTAACGCAAGGCTTCGTCGCTTTTCTCAATCAAAATTTCA